>DAIQQI010000281.1:0-4429 GCA_036786925.1 Steroidobacteraceae bacterium | reverse complement strand
AAGGTGCGCTGACCTAACACCAGGCCGCGCTTGTAGTCCTGGATGGCGCCGGCAAATATCTCCGAGGCCGAGGCGCTGAACCGGTCGACCAGCACCGCCATCGGTCCATCGTAGGCCGTCGTGCCCGAGTCGGGATCCTCGTACACCTCGGTGTCGCCGCTGCCGTAGCGCAACTGCACCACCGGGCCGCGATTGATGAACAGGCCGGTCAGGGACTGCGATTCCGGCAGGTAGCCGCCGCCATTGCCGCGCAGGTCCAGCACCAGGCCGTCGATCTTCTCGGTGCGCGGCTCGCCTAACAAACGGGCCACGTCGCGGGTGGTGCTGCGGTAGTCGGCGGCGCCACTGCGCTGCGCATCGACATCGGTATAGAAGCCGGGCACCGTGATGACGCCGATCTTGTAATCGCGGTCGCCGCGGCGAATGCTGCGCACTTCTTTTTTCGCCGCCTGCGATTCCAGCGACACCTTGCCGCGCGTCAACGCCAGCATCTTCTCCGGCGAGCCGGGGGCGGCGCCGCCGGGTAAAATCTGCAGCCGCACGACCGTGCCGCCCTTGCCGCGGATCAGCTGCACGACATCATCGACCCGCCAGCCAACCACATCGGTCAGTGCGCCATCCTTGCCCTGGCCGATCGCGGTGATCCTGTCGTTAGGTTTCAGCGTGCCGTCTGCGGCCGCCGGTCCGCCTTCGATGATATTGACGACCTGCACGATGTCGTCGACCTGGTTGAGCGAGGCGCCGATGCCCTCGTAGTTCAGGCTCATCTGGATCTTGTATTCCTCGCTGTTGCGCGGCGAGAAGAAGGTCGAGTGCGGGTCAAAACTGCGCGTATAGGCGTTCATCAGGTTTTCGAATGCATCTTCGCTCGAGACCTGGTCCACCCGGCGCACCGCGCGTTCATAGCGCTTCTTGAGAAGGTCGGCCGTTTCGGTCCAGTTCTTGCCGGCAAGCAGCAGCGACAGCGCATCGTTCTTGACGCGCTTGCGCCACAGCTCATTGAGTTCCGCGGTACTGGCCGGCCACGGGGCTTTTTCGCGATCGAATTCGAAAGTCTCGTTCAGCGTGAAATCCGGTTCCTGTGCGAGCAGGCCGATGGCGTAGTTGAGGCGCTCGCGCGAGCGTTGCTGAAAACGGGTGAGGACCATGTAGGCCGGATCGACTTCGCCGCTCTTGATCATGTCGTCGAAACGCAGCCGCAGTTTCGCGAACTGGCGAATGTCGTCGGCGATGAAGTACTGGCGCTGTCCGTCGAGCGAATCCAGGAAGCGGGTGTAGACCTGCGCGGACAGGCGATCGTCGATCGCGAGGCGCGCGAAATGATTTTCCTCCAGCAGGTTGCCGACATTGCGGGCAATCGTGCGTTGCCGCGCCGACGGTTGCAGCCCGCCGGGCAGCGCGCCGGTGACCGCGGGTACGCCACTGGAACTGCCGAGGCCCACAAACGCCAGCAACAGGCCGAAGATCAAGCCCAGCTTGCGATTCGAGGTCGGGGAACTTGTGGGTTCCATATTTGATGGCATCGTTTAAACTTTCGCTTTAAATATCAGCAGCCTGACCCGCTAGGCTAGAGCGGACCGACCGCCGCAGCAAGCAAAACACCATGCAACCATTGACCATGCTCCTGGGAATCGTGATGGGCTCTACAGTTTCCATCGCTGTCGGGCTGGCAATGACGGTGATTGTCTTTCTGTTCCTGCCTGAATACAGCGAGCGCCTGAGTGGCGAGTTCCGGCCGCTGCTGGGGTACCTGCTGGGAACCACGCTGCTGGCGGCGGCGTCGGTCCTGGCATTCCTGGGGGAACTGCGCCAGCTGGCCTGGCGCCGCAGCGCGAATGCCGTACTGGCCCTGGGGCTGCTGTCGACGGTTGCCTGGTACTGGCTGCGGTGGCGCAGCCAATAATGACAATAGTTAAATTGAGGTAGCACTATGAAGCTTGGACGTCAGGCTGGGTCGTGGGTTCCCGCGAGCCTGGTTTTGTTGTCGGTGACCCCTGTTACCGCCGGCAGCCCAAAGCCGGCCGTCAGCGCTGCCAGCTACGAAAGACATGTTGCGGTGCTGGCCAGCGACGATTTTGGCGGGCGCAAGCCCGGCCAGCCCGGCGAGGCCAAGACCCTGGATTACCTGCAGGCGGAATTCAAGCGCCTCGGCCTGAAACCGGCCGTGAACGGCAGCTATCTGCAGGAAGTGCCGATGATCGAAATCACCGCCAACAGCGACACGGCCCTGACCATCAAGAGCGCAGCTAACACGCGCACGCTGGCGTACCGCACTGACATGGTCATCTGGACCAAGCGCGTGGTGCCGAGCATCGAAGTCAAGGACAGCCCGCTGGTATTCGTCGGTTATGGCGTGGTCGCGCCGGAGTACCAGTGGAACGACTACGCCGGCGTCGACATGAGGGGCAAGACCGCGGTCATCCTGGTCAATGACCCGGGTTGGGACGGCGATGATCCCAATCTGTTCAAGGGACTCGCGATGACCTACTACGGCCGCTGGGTCTACAAGTACGAAGAGGCGATGCGCCAGGGTGCGGCGGCGGCGCTGATCGTGCACGAGGAGCGTCCGGCGGCCTATCCCTGGGACACCGTGCTTGCCGGCAACACGGGATCGAAGCTCGATGTGGATCCGGCGGATGGCAACCTCGGCCGCGTCGCGCTCGAGGGCTGGATCACGCATGAAGCCGCCGCGCAATTGTTAGCTGACGCGGGACAGTCGTATGACGAACTGAAGAAAGCCGCCTCCCGGCGCGGTTTCAAGGCCGTGCCGCTGGCGGCGACGATGTCCGGCGGCGTCAACAACGCGATCCGGCGCGGCAAGTCCGCGAACGTGATCGGCTACCTGCCGGGCCGCAAGCGCCCGCGCGAATACGTCGTCTATGGCGCGCACTGGGACCATCTCGGCAAGGCGTTTGGCCGCAGTGGCGACCTGATTACCAACGGCGCCGAGGATAACGCCACGGGGACTGCCGGCATGCTGGCGATCGCCGAGGCATTTGCGCGCGGCCGCCGCCTGGAACGCAGCATCGCGTTTGTCGGCATCACGCTCGAGGAATCCGGCCTGTTAGGTTCGGCCTGGTACGCCGCGAATCCCGTGTTCCCGCTGGCGCAGACGGTCGCCAACATCAATATCGACGTGCTGCATTTCGGCCCGCGCACCCATGATGTCATCGTGCTCGGTTCCGGCGCGTCGGAGCTGGACGACTACATCGCCGATGCGGCCAGGCTGCAGGGTCGCTACCTGGCGCCGGACCCGACGCCGGAGAAGGGCACGTTTTACCGCTCGGATCACTTCAATTTCGCCAAGGCAGGCGTGCCTGCCATGTTGATCAACCACGGGATCGACGAGCTGGTCGGCGGCAAGGCCGCGGGCCAGGCGCGGCGCGACGAATACGTCGCGGTTCGCTACCACAAGCCTGGTGACGAGTATCGTCCAGGCGTCGACCTAAGCGGCGGCGCTGAGGATCTGCAGCTGTTATATGCGGTGGGCCAGAAGCTCGCTAACGAACGGAGCTGGCCGAACTGGCGGCCGGGCAACGAATTCCGGGCCACGCGCGATCGCAGCCGCGCCATCCACTAGCGGCGGGTTTGTTAGCCGCGGCGGCGCCCGACGCCGCCGAAAGGGTCCTTGGGCCGGTGCTTGTCGCCGCCGAGGGCGGGCGGGTCGACGCGGCCGCGCTCGCCCGGCGCGTAGCGCCCGGTGTGACGGGTACGGCCGTAAGGGTCATAGCCCACGAGGTCTTTGACCGGTTTCTGCGCCTTGGCCGCAGCCTGCTCGGCTTCGCGACGCTTGATGGCTTCCGCCGCCCGGTCGAGCAGCCGGATGCGCAGGCGGGGTTTGGGTTTGGGGGTGTTGGCCTGGTCCATCGTTAGGTGCAGAGTTTACGCCATAGCGCAATCAGGGTCACGATCAGCAGCGGCCCGAGCGCGGCAAACCAAAAGGCTGGATTGAGTTCCAGCAGGCCGCGCAGGAAATCCGCCCAGAGTGCAAAGGGTCCGCCTTTGCCATAAGGTCCCAGCGTCAGGCGGCCGGCGACAAAAATGAACCACGGCGCAAGGATCAAGCCTGACAACAGGGCGGCACCGGCTATCACCAGCCGGCGAGCGTTCACAGTCAGGGCCTGGTACCGGGCCAGGACGGGGGACAGCGGATTCTGCATGGACCGGATAATATCCGACCCATGCAGAAAATCAGAGCCGCCGTGATCGGTGTTGGCTATCTGGGCCGCTTTCATGCGCAAAAATACGCGGCGGCCGCGGGCTGCGAGCTGCGGGCCGTGGTCGACACCCGGCCGGAAGCACGCGAGGCAGTGGCGCGCGAGCTGAATTGCCAGGCGCTGGCGTCGCATCAGTCGCTGCTGGGCGAGGTCGACGCAGTCAGTATCGCGACCATCACACCCGCTCATTACGCGATCTCCGCCGATTTCCT
>DAIQQI010000044.1:0-14413 GCA_036786925.1 Steroidobacteraceae bacterium | reverse complement strand
AACATCTCGACCGCGGAGGACCCGGCGGAAATCAACCTGCCCGGCGTCAACCAGGTCAATGTCAACGTCAAGGTCGGCCTGACATTTGCTTCTGCATTGCGTTCGTTCCTGCGCCAGGATCCGGACGTGGTCATGGTCGGCGAAATTCGCGATCTCGAGACCGCCGAGATTGCGATCAAGGCGGCGCAGACGGGTCACCTGGTGCTGTCCACGCTGCACACCAACGACGCGCCACAGACACTGACGCGCCTTATTGACATGGGTGTCAAGCCCTACGCCATCGCGACATCGGTCAGCCTGATCATCGCGCAGCGCCTGGCGCGGCGCCTGTGCACGTCCTGCAAGGAACTGGCGGACGTTCCTAACGAGGCGCTGCTCAAGGAAGGATACACGGCGGAGGAAGTCGCTGCCGGCATCAAGCTCTACAAGCCCAGGGGCTGCGCCAACTGCAGCGACGGCTACAAGGGTCGCGTCGGCATCTACCAGGTCATGCCGGTCACCGATGCGATCGGTCGCATCATCATGGCCGGCGGCAACGCCATCGACATCGCCGATGAGGCGAGGAAACAAGGCATTCCGGATCTGCGCCGCTCGGGCCTCGACAAGGTCAAGGGCGGCATGACCAGCCTCGATGAAATCAACAGCGTCACCATCGACTAACAGGACGATCTAACATGGCACAGGCTACTGCAACCGCCAGCAAGGGCGGCGTCAAACCGGCGAAGGATATTGCCTTCACCTGGCAGGGGATGGACAAGAAAGGCAAGAAGGTCAAGGGCAATGGCCTCGCCGTTGACGAAGCCAGCATGCGCTCGGAACTGCGCCGCCAGGGCATTACGGTCCAGAAGATCAGCAAGCAGATCAATTTCCTCAACAGATCCAAGGGCGGCAAGATCACGCCGGAGGATATCGCCATCTTCAGTCGTCAGCTGGCGACCATGATGGCGGCCGGCATCCCGATGGTGCAGTCGTTCGAGATCGTCGGCAACGGCAACGACAAACCCGCGATGCAGAAACTCATTCTCGACATCAAGGCGGACGTGGAAGGCGGCAGCTCGCTGCATGAGTCGTTGTCCAGGCATCCGCTGTATTTCGACGACCTGTTTACCAACCTGGTCGAAGCGGGCGAACAGGCCGGTGCGCTCGAGAATCTGTTAGACAAGATTGCGACCTACAAGGAAAAGTCCGAGGCGCTGAAGAAAAAGGTCAAGAAAGCGCTGTTTTACCCGGCGGCGGTGCTGGTGGTCGCGATCGTCGTGACGGTGATCCTGCTGATCTTCGTCATCCCGCAGTTCGAAAAACTGTTCGAGGGCTTTGGCGCCGAGCTGCCCGCGTTTACGCAGATGGTCATCAACGCGTCGAGATTCCTGCAAAACGATGGCGTCTTTGTCGGCATGGTGGTTGCCGGCGGTGTCTATGCATTCATCTATTTCAAGAAGCGCTCGAAGAAGATGCGCGAGGTGCTCGACCGGATGTCACTGAAATTGCCGGTCATCGGCCCCATCCTGACCAAGTCGGCGATCGCGCGTTACGCGCGCACGCTGTCGACCATGTTCGCCGCCGGCGTGCCGCTGGTCGAAGCGCTGGAATCGGTTGCTGGCGCCACCGGCAACATCGTGTACGAAGACGCCGTCATGAAGATGCGCGAAGAAGTCTCGACCGGCATCCGCCTGCAGCAGGCGATGCAGAACACCGGCGTGTTTCCTAACATGGTTATCCAGATGATCGCGGTCGGCGAGGAATCCGGCTCGCTCGACGAAATGTCCGGCAAGGTCGCGACCTTCTACGAAGCGGACGTCGACAACGCGGTGGACAGCATGTCGAGCCTGCTCGAGCCGCTGATCATGGCCATCCTGGGCGTACTGGTCGGTGGTCTCGTCATCGCGATGTACCTGCCGATCTTCAAGCTCGGTTCCGTCGTCTAAGCAGCACGGCGCCCCGTGTCAGCATTGCTCGCCGGCTCGCCTGCCCTGCTGGTCAGCCTGGTATTTCTGGTCGGCCTGCTGATCGGGAGTTTTCTCAACGTCGTCATCTATCGCGAGCCCGTCAGGCTGCAGAATGAGTGGCGCGACGAGGCGCAGCGCATCCTCGGCCAGGCCCCCGAACCGCGTGCGCCCTTCAACCTCGTTACCCCGCGCTCCGCGTGCCCATCGTGCCAGGCGCCGATCACGGCCTGGCAGAACATACCGCTGCTGTCCTGGCTGCTGTTAGGCCGGCGCTGCGCATCCTGCAAGGCGCCGATCAGTGCGCGCTATCCGCTGGTCGAGCTGTTCACCGGACTGCTGTCGGCGGCGGTGGCCTGGCGTTACGGCTGGTCGCTGGCGCTGGTCTTCGGCCTCATCATCACCTGGGCGCTGATTGCGCTGAGCGGGATCGACTACGACACGCAGTATCTGCCGGACTCCCTGACCCTGCCCCTGTTGTGGCTGGGTTTGTTAGCCAGCCTGTTCGCGGGCAGCGTGCCGGCGGACATGGCGCCAGCCGCTCTGCCGGTACCGCCGGATCGCGCCATTATCGGCGCCATTGCCGGCTATCTGTCGCTGTGGTCGGTTTACTGGATCTTCAAGCTGGCGACCGCCAAGGAAGGCATGGGCTATGGCGATTTCAAGCTGCTCGCCGCGCTCGGAGCCTGGCTGGGCCCCGGCATGCTGCTGCCCATCATCCTGCTGTCGGCGGGTGTCGGCTCCATCGTCGGTATCACGATGATCCTGGTGTTAGGGCGCGACAAGCAATTGCCGATCCCGTTCGGGCCTTACCTCGCGGCGGCCGGCTGGATCGCCATGCTCTTTGGACCCGACCTCGTGCAGGCCTGGTCGCACTTCATCCTGCGGGCCTGAGACCGCCGCATGGGCCTGCGCGTTGGACTCACCGGCGGCATCGCTTCTGGCAAAACCACGGTATCGCGCCTGTTCGCCCGCCTGGGCGTGCCCATTATCGATACCGACGTCATCGCCCGCGACGTCGTCGCACCCGGCACGCCCCTGCTGCAGCGGGTGGACGAGGAACTCGGTCCCGGGCTGATTGGCGCGGATGGCGCCTTGCAGCGCCGCCAGCTGCGGGAACGCGTGTTTTCGGACCCGGACGCGCGGCGGCGCCTGGAAGAGCTGCTGCACCCAGCAATCCGTGCCGAGGTCGCGCGCCAGTCCGCCCAGGCAACCGGTCCCTACCATATTCTGGTCATTCCGCTGCTGGTCGAAGGCCAGGGCCGGATCCCGGTCGACCGGGTACTGGTCGTGGACTGCCCCGAAGATCTGCAGATTCAGAGGCTTCAGGCGCGCGACGGCAGTTCGGCGGCGCAAGCGCGGGCGATGCTCGCAGCCCAGGCCAGCCGCGCAGCCCGCCTGGCCGCGGCCGATGACGTAATTATGAACGATGGCGACCCGGACCGACTTGAGGCCGCGGTCTCAGCTCTGCACCAGAAGTATTGTGGCGCTGGCGCGACGTGACGCAGAATAGTGACATGAACGATGTTGCCGGGTCGGTGTTAGCACCGCCTCGAGAACCGCCGCAGGCCGCACCGGTACCGGCTGTGGCCGAGCTGACCTATGAACAGCCGCTCAGTGAGCGCCTGCGCACCTACCTGCGCCTCGATTTCCTCTACAACCAGGCCCTGAATCACAACCAGGGCAGCGGCGCCTGGTCGAGCCGCGCCGCGATGAGCAGCCTGCTCGATATCCTCGCCATCACATCGCGCGCGGATGCCCGTGCCGATGTGCTCAAGGAGCTGGAACGGCAGCTGGCGCTGATGAACGAATATTCGCGGCGCTCGGGTGTCGACACGGCGCGGCTGCGCGGCATCGTCAATAACCTGATGCGCCTGCGTACTGATTTGTTAGCAACCGGGGGCAGCTACCTGCAGACGCTCAAGGATTCGGAATTCGTCGCCGCCATCCGCCATCGCAGCGCCATTCCGGGCGGCACCTGCGACTTCGATCTGCCGGACTACTGCTACTGGCTGCACCGGCCGGAGGCCGAACGCATGGCGGACTTCGCGTCCTGGCTGGCGCTGTTCCGGCCGCTGTGCGATGCGATCGCAGAATTGCTGTGGTTGACCCGGCAGAGTGGCAACCCGCGCCAGGAAATTGCGCGCGGCGGCGTCTATCACATCGCTTTCGACCGTGACATGCCGGTGCAACTGGTGCGCATCGCGCTGCCCGCGGATTGCAGTCTCTACCCCGAAATCAGCGGCAGTCATTACCGTTGCAGCCTGCGGTTTGTCAGCTGGAACGGCGTCAGCCAGCGCGCCACGCAATGCCTCGACGACCTGCCCTTCACCCTGACCTGCTGCACCTGAACACCAAGACTGTCAGCTGCCCGACCTGCAAGCGGCCCGCGGAATTCTCGGCCGCCAATCCCGATCGGCCATTTTGCAGCGAGCGCTGCCGCCTGATCGATCTGGGCGAGTGGTTTGCAGAAAAACACGCAATTCCAGCCGACAATCCCCCGGATCATGATCCGGAAAGCGGCCCTTGAAACGCGGCTGTCGTGGATAAGGACTTCTGGCTCGCCAAGTGGCGCGCTAACGAGATCGCCTTCCACCAGCCGCGACCGCACCGGTCACTGGGACTGTACTGGCCGTTGTTAGGTCTGCGGCCAGGAACGCGGGTGTTCGTGCCGCTGGCCGGCAAGAGCCCGGATCTCGCGTGGCTGGCAGCAGCCGGTCACCAGGTCGTTGGCATTGAACTGAGTTCGCTGGCGGTCGAGCAGTTCAAGTCCGAGAATGCGGGCCCGCTGCTGGCGTCGATCGACCTGCGCTGCGGGGATATTTTTGACCTGACCCCGGAATCGCTGGGTCCGGTTGCCGGCATTTTCGACCGGGCCAGCCTGGTTGCGCTGCCGCCCGCCATGCGCCAGCGCTACGTAGCGCAGCTCGCGAGCCTGTCGGGACCCGGGACGCAGACGCTGCTGGTGACCATGGAGTACGACGCCAGCCGCATGGCCGGGCCGCCGCACAGCGTCGACTCAGCGGAAGTCACGGCTCTCTACGGCGCGACTCACGAGATCCTGCCGCTGGAGCGCAATGAGCAGCTGGATGATTTCCCGAAATTCCGCGCGCGCGGCCTCGATCAGCTGGCCGAAGTCACCTACCGCCTGACCCGGCGTTAGCGCGGCGCCGGCACGCCCAGCGCGTTGGCGGCGAAGCCGTATTGATCCGCATAGTCCTCGATCTGCATCCAGATCGGTTTGCCCGCACCGTGACCCGCACGGGTTTCGACGCGGATCAGCACCGGGTTCGCACAGCCCTGGTCGCGCTGCAGGCTGGCGGCAAACTTGTAGCTGTGCCAGGGCAGGACGCGGTCGTCACTATCCGCCGTGGTCACCAGCGTGGGCGGATAACAGCTGCCCTTGCGGGTGTTATGCACCGGCGAATACCTGAGCTGCACGGCGAAGTCCGCGGCGTTCTCCGACAGGCCATAGTCCGACGCCCACTGCCGCGCATTGGCACTGGCGGTGTCGTAACGCAGCATGTCCAGTACGCCGACGGCGGGCAGCGCGGCACCAAAAAGTTCCGGCCGCTGCAGCAGCGTGGCGCCCACTAACAAACCGCCGTTGCTGCGGCCCGATATCGCGATGCGGCCGGCGCGGGTGTACTGCTGCGCAACCAGGTATTCGGCCGCTGCGATGAAGTCATCGAATACGTTCTGCTTCTGCGATTGCCTGCCGGCGTCGTGCCAGCGCTCGCCATACTCGCCGCCGCCGCGCAGGTTGGCCTCGACATAGACGCCGCCCATTTCCAGCCAGGTGATGACCGACGGCCGGAACACCGGCGTGATCGCGATATTGAAGCCGCCATAGCCATATAACAGCACGGGATGCGACGCGTCGCGCTTCAGCCCGCGGCGCTGGGTGATGAACATCGGTATCGACGTGCCGTCCTTGCTCTTGTAGAAGCGCTGCACGGTTTCGTAGCGCGCCGTGTTAGCCGTGATGCGCGCCGCGCGCCAGGTGCTGACCTTCAGGGTGCGGGTGTCCAGGCGCAGGATGCGCACCGGTTGCAGATAGTCCGCGAACGAGAAGAACGTCTCGCTGCTGTCGCCGTGGCCGGCAAAACCCGCGAGTGTTCCAAGGCCCGGAACCGGCACGGCGCCGACCCGGGTGCCATCGGCGCCAAATACACTGGCCACGCCATGCGCGTCCTTGACATAGCGGACCACGACGCGCCCGCCAATGAAGCTTGCCTCGTCGATCGCGAGGGTGCTCTCCGGCACGACGTCGCGCCAATTCGCGCGCGCCGGCTGGCGCACGTCGACCGAGAATACCCGGCCGTTAGGCGCGTCCTGCGTGGTCCAGACAAAAAACCGCTCGCCCTGGTTGCCGATGACGCTGTAGCGCGCGTCCCAGTCATAAAACAAGTCGCGCGCCTCTGCGCCCGGCGCGCGCAGATCGAGCAGCCGGATGCCGTTCTCCTTCGACCCCTGTTCGAGGCTCAGCACCAGGTAAGCGCCGTCTTCCGTGATCCGGGCATCGACCGTACGTTCGGTATTTTCCGGCACCTTGTAGACGAGACGATCGGCGCTCTGTGGCTCGCCGAGCTTGTGGAAGTAGATGGCAGGTTGCGCGAGGTCGTCGCCGCGTCCCGTATCCTGCCGGTCGGTGCGCTGCGGATAACGGCTGTACCAGACCCCGGAATTGTCCCGCGCCCAGCTCAGACTGAAAAACTTGGTAAAGCGGATTTCATCCGGCAGGTCGGCGCCATCCGCGGTGCGTTTGAATTTCCAGATGTCCCAGTCGGTACCCCCGTCCGACAGCGAATAAGCTAACAACTTGCCGTCCCGGCTGGGCTCGAACCTGGCCAGCGATATGGTCGCGTCCCCGCTGGTCTTGTTAGGATCGAACAGCACCCGGCCCGGATCCGCCAGCGACTCGCCGACGTACAGCACGCTCTGATCCTGCGTGCCGCTGTTGTGCAGCCAGAAATAATGTCCACCCGCTTCCGTCGGCACGCCGAAGCGCTCGTAGTTTCAGAGTTGCGTGAGCCGCCGTTTGACCCAGGCGCGCTGCGGCAAGGTCTCCAGCAGCGGCCGCGCCAGCTCGTTCTGCGCCGCCACCCAGGCCTTGACCTCGGGAGCATCCGTCGCCTCCATCCAGCGATACGGGTCGGCGACCTGCGTGCCGTGGTAGTTGTCACTGACCGGGCCCTGCGGAGTCTGCGGGTAGCGCAGCGGACCCTGGCCGGCCGCGACGACAGCGGTAACCGCCAGGCTCATCGTCAACAGGTAGCGCAGTTTCATGGGGAAACCTAAACTCCGGGAATGACCAAGCATGCTACCAAACGCAGCGGCCAGCTGGCCGCGCTGCTCGCAACCTGCATTTGCGCCCTGGCCCAGGCACAGCCGCTCACGATCCCGAGGATATTTGCGACGCCGGATCTCAGTGGCCCGAATCTGCGCGCTACGCAGCTTTCGCCGGACGGGCGCTGGCTGACCTATCTGCAAGGCCGGGACACTAACAAAGACCAGCTTGACCTGTGGGGCTTTGAACTCAAGACCGGACGGCGCCAGCGCCTCATCGACTCCAGCGCGTTGACGCCAAAGGACGCGGCCCTGTCCGCGGAAGAAGCGGCACGGCGCGAACGGCAGCGCACCGCCTCGCTGTCCGGCATTCTGGAATATTCGTTTGCGCCGGACTCGCGGCAGGTGCTGGTGCCGCTGGCAGGCGATCTGTATCTGTACGATCTCACCGCGCCGGCCGGGCGCGCGCTGCGGCGCCTGACCGAGACGCCGGACTATGAAACTGACGCGCAGTTCTCGCCGCGCGGACGCTATGTCAGCTTCATCCGCGCGCAGAACCTGTTAGCGATCGATCTCAGGACCGGCCACGAGTTCGCGATCACGCGCGATTGCCGCGGCGAGGTTTCCTGTGGCGTGGCCGAATTCATCGCGCAGGAGGAAATGGCGCGCAATACCGGCTACTGGTGGGCGCCGGATGAAAAACATGTCGCCTACACCCGCGTCGACGAAACGCCGGTCGATGTCGTCGAGCGCTTTGAAATCCTCGCCGACCGGGTCAAGGTCGTGTCGCAGCGTTATCCCGCCGCCGGCCGGCCTAACGCGCGGGTGCAGCTGTTGGTCGCCGCCGTGGGCTCAACCAGCCCGCCAGTCGAGATGAGCATCGGCGCCGCGGGCGATCAGTACCTCGCGCGCGTCAACTGGTTTCCGGACAGCCGCGCGCTCGCCGTGCAACGGCAGAACCGCGAACAAACGCGCCTGGAACTGCTGAAGGTTGACGTGGCCAGCGGCGCGGCCGGCATTCTGCTGACCGAAACCAGCGCCAGCTGGGTCGATCTGCATGACGAGCTGACCTTCGTGTCGAAACCCGCCGGCTTCATCTGGGCGTCTGACCGCACTGGCTACCGGCACCTGTATCTGTACGACCTGAAAGGCAGGCTGCAGCGCCCGATCACCGCCGGCGACTGGCTGGTCACCGGGGATGGGTCGGAGCGGGCGCTGCGCGGCGTGGATGAGGCCCGTAACCGCGTGTATTTCATGGCTAACAAGGATTCGCCGCTGGAACGGCACCTTTACAGCGCACCGCTGCGCGGCAGCAGCGCCGAGGCGGCCATCGAAACAGGCATTCGCCGGATCACCGCGGCGCCGGGCTGGCACAACGCGCGGCTGGCCGCGGACCAGCGGCAGTTCATCGACAGCTGGTCCAGCGCCACGACGCCGCCGCAAACCGTGCTGGTGCGCATCGATGGCCGCGTGATTGCTGACATCGTTGCTAACAAGCTGGACGCCACGCATCCGTACGCGCCCCATCTGGACAGTCACATCGCCGCCGAGACCGGCACGCTCGCGGCCAGCGACGGCCAGACGCTGTACTGGCAGCTGCTGAAACCCGCCAACATGAAGGCCGGCGAGCGCTATCCGGTGATTGTCGACTTGTATGGCGGCCCCACCAACCAACGCGTCAGGAATGCGTGGATGGGCGGTTCGCGCAGCAACGAGGGCCTGTTTCGCCAGTTCCTCGCGCAGCAGGGCTTCGTGGTCTTCACACTCGACAATCGCGGCAGCGGCGCGCGCGGCGTACGCTTCGAAACCGCGCTGCACCGCCGTATGGGCCAGGTCGAAGTCGAAGACCAGGTCGCGGGCGTCGCCTTCCTGCGGCGGCAGCCGTTTGTCGACCCACAACGCGTCGGCGTGTTTGGCTGGAGCTATGGCGGCTACATGGCGCTGCGCTGCCTGATGCTGGCGCCGGATTTCTTCCAGGCCGGCGTGGCCGGCGCCCCGGTCACCGACTGGTCGCTGTACGACACCCACTACACCGAGCGTTTCATGGGTACGCCAGCTAACAATGCGGGCGGTTATACGGCCAGCAGCAACCTGACGCTTTCACCGTACCTGCGCGGCCGCCTGCTGCTCATGCACGGCATGGCCGACGACAACGTATTGTTCACGCACACCACGGCCTTGATGAAGATGCTGCAGGATCGCAGCCAGCCGTTCGAACTGATGACCTATCCGGGCGCGAAACACGGCCTGTTACGCAGCGCCGAAACCGGCCCGCATGCATATCAGGCCATCTTTGATTTTTTCGAACGGAGTCTCGCGGCTCGGAGCGCTGAGTCCCGCTAACGCACGAGGGTCCTGGCTTCCCGGGCGCTGACGTAATCCGCGGCACCAAACTGTGCGTACTGCGCAAACGCGCTCAATGCATACACCGTGCGCGGCGTGCCGCCATCATCGTGCACGGTTTGAACGCAGCCGACAGTCACGACAAAACCGGTGAGCGATCCGGCGGCCGGATTCAGCGTCCCCGCGGCGCAGGCGTTGCTGCGGTCGATCCGGTAGCGCGCCCATTCCAGCCCGGCCGCCGCTGCCGCACGCGCGCGCAGCTCGGAAATCTGCAGGCCGCTGACCTGTGAGCCACCAGCGACCAGCTGCAGCAGCGCCGCGCCGATCACGGCGCCGACGACCATGACGAACAGGGCCGGCAGCAGGCCGACGCCGCGCTGCCGGCCTGGCGAATCAGCCAGCATTGTCGCCTACCCTGGAAACATCGAACACCAGTTGGTCGGTGCCGTTGCGGAACGTTACGGTCAGATGGTGCGTGGTCTGCGATGCTGTTGCGGTAACCGTGGCTGCGATCCGGCAGTTGGCGATGCCGGTCGCGATCACCGATCGCGCCGCGCCCGCGCCGAGCAACTCGGCATCGGTATCGCGCAGCGCCTGATTGGCCGCGATCGTGTAGCCGGAATAGCGGGCCAGCGTGCCGTTGACGGGATTGCAGAGGTAGGTCACGGGGCCCGACAGGATGTACACGCGTCGCGACGCGCCAACTACCGTAAAGTTCGTTGCGGGCGTTAGCTGCACCTGGTCCTGCCCGGGAGAACTGCCGGCATCGATCTGCACCCGGGTACCGGGTGCAGTGATCACGTTGGCCAGGGCCCAGGCATTGGCGCCCGCGGCACCGCTGTGATGCACAGCGACGTACAGCGCCGTCGAGTCGATGGGCTTCGTCAATCGGCTGAATTCGCCCAGGGTTTCGAACTGGGTATCCGCCACGCCGGTGGTCAGGCGCTGGTTTGCCGCGACCGCAATATCGTCGCGGAACAACACCGCGGAATCGAGGACTGCCAGGTACTCCACCGCCAGTACACCCGCGGTGCTGCGAAATCTCAGACTGTTAGGCAGCGCGTTGCGCCAGTCCCGCTCCACCTGCAGCATCGTCTGCGCGGCATTCTCGCCGAGGGTCGCGCGGCGGGTGCTTGCTTCCATGGTCGCCGGCGGCGCCGAAATCAATGTCACGGAAAACGACGCAATGATTGCCGTCACCGTCAACGCGACGACCAGCTCGATCAGCGTCATCCCTGAATAGCGGCGGTGCATGTGGGTCAGGGCCTTAACCGCACGCCGCTGACGATCATGCTGGCGCCCACCGGGTCGGTCACGGTCACATTCACCAGCAGCGCATCGACCGCCGGAACGCCGGGCAGCACATTGCTGTTAGCAACGGCAACCCTGATCGTGTACCGGTTGCCGCCCGGAATCAGGTTGCCATTGTTATCGCGCGCGCCCGCATTGACCAGGCCGTTGTAGTCATCGACGTCATCGTAGAAACGCCGCGCGGCTTCGCCATCAACGCCATTGGGATCATCGAACGACCGGGCGAGAATCTCATTGAGGTAGGCGTCAGCAAAGAACGCGGCCTCGGTCTGCACCAGGCTGCGGCCTGACTGCACGTTGGCCTGCGAAATCTGCGCCATGATGGTTACGGCGGCGATCGAGACAATGGTTATCGCTATGACCGCCTCGATAAGCGCGAACCCGGTTTGCCGGTGTGCGGGTGTCATGGCCCGGTGACCGCGCCGGTTGCCGGATCGATCGTGATGCTTTGCGGGCCGACCGCAGCCACGGTGCCGCCGGTGACCTGCACGCTGCCGTCGGCGTTGAAGGTCCATTGCAAGGCGCCTGTCGGCGGCAGACCGGCCGGCGCGACGCCCTGGATCTGCCCGCCACTGGCACGCGCCACGGTTGTGACAAAGCCGCTGGCGGCCGGGGCGCAATGCGTGCCCTGAATCGCCGGCTGGCGGGCAATATAACCGGCGTTGCTGATCTGCAGTTGTACCGGGCAGGCGCTCGCCGTGGCCACAGCGCGCGACAAGCGCGCCGCGGACGCGAGTTCTACCGCATAGCCGCGCGCCGCGAACAGGTCCCTGTCAAGACTGCGCGGTGCAGCCAGCGCGGCGACGATTGCCAGCACCGCGATGACAACGACCAGCTCCGGAAGCGTCCAGCCAGCGTTCTTGTCAGCAACCCGTGACAACGACGACAACCGTCGGTCCCAGGTTCACCGCAGCCGGGCCCGTGTAGGTCACGCGGCAGTTGGCCGGCGTCGTGGCGCCGTTGCGGGTGAACGTGCCGGTTGCGGCAGTGTAGGTGAACCCCGAAGTGTCCTGCAGCGTGTTAGGCAGCGCGGCACGGGTCGGGTAGCCGTTGGTGATCGCGATGTTGTTGCCTTCCATGCTCACGGTCGCGGGCGAACCCGAGGCCAGCCACATGGAATGCGCCAGGGTCGCAGCGCTGCGCACACTGCCAGCCAGCCCCTGGATTGACGCTTCGCGCGCGCGGCCTTCGATCGCCGTGAAGCGCGGCACCGCAAAGGCGGCAAGAATGCCGAGGATGACAATGACGACAACGAGTTCAATCAGCGTGAAACCGCGGGCATTTGAACGACTTGACATGACGAGACTCCTCGATAGCTGTGACGGCGGTTTCTTCGGGTCATCCCGGCTCCGCATGCTTTTGTATCGGCAGCCGACGCCGCGGCTTGATGCGGTGCTCAGGACAGTGTGAACACGTTCACACACGGCGCGGGCGTTGGCCGGCTTCAATGCGAGCCGGCTACCTTGCCGATCATTTCCCACAGCGGCAGGAAAATTCCGAGCGCCAGGGTCAGCACCATGCCCCCGACGATGATCAGCAGGATCGGTTCGATCAGGGCGCTGAGATTGTCCAGCGTGTAGTCGACTTCGCGCTGGAAGTAGAGCGCGACTTCATCTAACAGGCGGGTCATCTCGCCAGTCTCCTCGCCGACCTCCATCATCTGCAGCAGCAGCGGCGGGAATATTTTCGCCGCCATTGCCGCACGGCTCAGCGGCTCGCCCGATTCCAGCTGTTCGCGCATGCCGACGATCTTTGCGGTGATGTAATCGTTGTCGGCGGCGCGCGCGATCAGGTCCAGCGCCTGGATCATCGGCAGGCCTGCTTCCAGCGTCAGACTCAGGGTACGAACCGTGCGCGCGAGTATTGATTGCAACAGCAACTCACCGAATACCGGGATCGCCAGCTGCATGCGATGCCAGCGATAGCGGCCGGGACCGGTCCGCACTGCCAGCATGAACACGACCACCGCGGCCAGCAGCACGCCAAGCACCGCGGCCCAGTGCGCCTGCACGAAGTTCGAACTCGCGAGAATGATGCGGGTCGGCATCGGCAGCCCATCGCCCAGTTGCTTGAACAGCGGCGCGAACTTCGGAATGACAAACACTGACAGGACACCCATCGCCGCCACGATCGCGCCGACGACTATCAATGGGTAGCGCATCGCGCCTTTGACCCGCGCACGCATCTCGTGCTGGTTCTGCAGATACTCGGCCAGGCGCAGAAACACCGTTTCCAGCGTACCGGTGTGTTCGCCCACCCGGACCATGCTGATGTAGAGTTCCGGGAACACCGCGCCATCATCGGCCAGCGCCTGCGACAGATCGCGTCCGGCTTCCAGGCTAACAAGCGCCTGCTCGAGTGTTGCCTTCAGAACCGGATTGCGGGTCGTTTCCTGCAGGCTGCGCAGGCCCCTCAGCCAGGGCAATCCGGCCTTGGCGATGGTGTACATCTGCCGCGTAAACAGCACCAGGTCGGTCGTGCTCGGCTTGCCGAATCCGGCCTTGCGCAACGACGCCTGCAGCGAAAAATCCTGCGAGGCCCTGGGGTCGATCCGGATCGGCAACAGGCCATTGGATTCCAGCCGCATGGCCGCCGCCGATGCGCTGACGGCTTCCACCTGCCCGGTGACCGCCTTGCCGGCATCACTGCGCGCGCTGTACTGATAGAGCGGCATGATTTGTCAGACGCTCAGGACCTTGTCGACCTGGTCCGGTGCCAGGTCGGAGGATTCAATCGGCCCGCCGCCCCGTTCATCCAGTCCCGCCAGCTGATTGATGACCTCTGCGACCGACGTCTGGCCGGTAGCGGCCGCTTCCAACGCAGCGCTGGTGATGGAGCGGAACCCGGCCTGCCGGCGCGCGGCGTCCTCGACCGCCGCGAGGTCCTCGCGGCGCACCGCATCGCCGAGGGCGCGATCGAACTCGAGCAGCTCATGCACCGCCATCCGGCCGCGATAACCGCTGCCGTTGCAAAAATTGCAGCCCTTGCCGCGGACAAATTTTGCCTTCGATAATTGTTCCGCGGTCAGCTTCGAGCGCAACCAGATAAGTTCGTGGTCGTCAGGCCGGTACGCGGTGCGGCAATCCGGGCAGACGCGCCGCACCAGGCGCTGCGCAACGACACCATGCAGCGCCGATGCAATCATGAACCCTTCCGCGCCCATATCTAACAAGCGGGTGACCGCGCCAACGGCGGTCGACGTGTGCAGGGTCGAAAGCACCAGGTGCCCGGTAATGGCAGCCCGCAGGCCGATTTCGGCAGTCTCGCGATCGCGCATTTCGCCGACCAGCACGATGTCCGGATCCTGGCGCAGGATGGTGCGCAGCGCGCGCGCAAAATCCAGGCCAATCTTGTTGTTGATCTGCACCTGGCAAACGCGATCCAGCCGGTACTCGACCGGATCCTCGACCGTGATGATCTTGACGTCCGCGGAATTGAGGTGACTGAGGGCCGAGTACAAAGTCGTGGTCTTGCCGCTGCCGGTCGGTCCGGTCACCAGCAGCATGCCGGCACTGCGCTGGATGATG
>DAIQQI010000043.1:0-14423 GCA_036786925.1 Steroidobacteraceae bacterium | reverse complement strand
GACAGTGCGCGATGTGCATTACGCGATCGGCGGGCGCCCGATTTTCGCGGGCCTGAGCCTGTCGGCGCAGCGCGGCAAGATCACCGCGATCATGGGTCCGAGCGGCACGGGCAAGACCACGCTGCTGCGCCTGCTTACCGGCCAGGTCTACCCGGACTCCGGTGAAATTCGCGTGTTTGGCGAGGATCCCGCGGCGCTGAAGCGCAAGCCGTTGTACCAGCTGCGTCAGCGCATGGGCATGTTGTTCCAGAATGGCGCGCTGCTGACCGACCTCAACGTCTTTGAAAATGTCGCGTTTCCATTGCGGGAGCACTCCAAGCTCAGCGAGAGCGAACTCACGGCACGCGTGTTAGGCAAGCTGCAGTCGGTGGGCTTGCGGGAAGCGGCGCAGTTGATGCCTGCGGAGTTGTCCGGCGGCATGGCGCGGCGCGTGGCGCTGGCACGAGCCATCGCAACCGAGCCGGAGCTGCTGATCTATGACGAGCCGTTTGTCGGCCTCGACCCCATTTCCATGGGAGTCATCCTGCGTTTGATCGAGGAAATCAACGCGGGCGGCGGCGTGACCAGCCTGATCGTGTCGCACGATGTCGAGGAACTGGCGAAGATTTCCGATTACACCTATCTGTTGTCGGGTGGCAAAGTGGTGGCCGCAGGCACGCCTGCACAAATGGCCCGCAGCAGCGATGACACCGTGCGCCAGTTCATCGGCGGGCTCGCCGATGGTCCCGTGCCTTTCCATTACACGGAATCCGGCAAGTGATCGCCGCTCTGCGGAAGATTGGCGCGATCGGCGTATTTTTTGGCCGCATTCTTGCCGGCATTGTTCCGGCGCTGGCGCGCCCGCGACTCATTGTCCACCAGGTCTACAATGCCGGCGCGCGTTCCCTGATCATTATCATGCTGTCCGGGCTGTTCGTTGGCATGGTGTTAGGCCTGCAGGGCTTCGATCTGTTGCAGCGGATCGGATCCGAAGAGGTCCTCGGCATTGGCATTGCGCTCGCGCTGCTGAAGGAACTGGGGCCGGTAATGACCGCGCTGCTGTTTGCCGGGCGCGCGGGCACTGCACTGGCTTCCGAAATCGGTCTGATGCGGGCCACCGATCAGCTGACCGCCATGGAGATGATGGCGGTCGATCCGGTGCATCGCATCGTCGTGCCGCGTTTTCTGGGCGGCGTGATCGCCGTGCCGCTGCTGGTCGCGATATTCAATGTGATCGGCCTGTACGGCGCGCAGTTGATTGCCGTGCAGCAAATGGGTATCGACGCCGGGTCATTCTGGGGCCAGACCCAGAGCGCGGTGGAACTCGATGACGTCACCGAAGGCGTGGTCAAGAGCTTCGTGTTCGGCCTGGCGTGCAGCCTGATCGCCGTTTATGAAGGGTTTCATTCGGCGCCGACCGCCGCGGGCGTCGGCCTTGCGACCACGCGCACCGTGGTGACATCTTCGGTGCTGATCCTGTTGCTGAATTACCTGTTGACCGCCTTTTATCTCTAAGAGCGTACCTGCAAGGACTCATGTTATGCGACCCAATCGCGCACTCGAAATAGGCACCGGCCTGTTCATATTGTTAGGGTTTGTGGCGCTCGTGTTTTTGACGACACAGTTGCCGAGCAGCGGCCTCAAGATCCGCGAAGCAGGCGTGTATCACCTGACCGCGACGTTCGACAACATCGGCGACCTGAAAGAAGGCGCGCCGGTCAGCATGTCCGGCGTCAACGTCGGCCGTGTTACCCGCATCACCTATGATTCCAGGCAGTACAAGGCCGTCGTCGACGTCAGCATCGACAGCGGCAATGACAAGATTCCGGATGACAGCGATGCCAGCATCCAGACCCAGGGGCTGCTGGGCGGAAAATACATTGCGCTGACGCCGGGCGGGTCGGAAACCTATTTCAAGGACGGCGGTCGAATTGGTTTTACCCAGTCGGCAATCGTGCTCGAGAACCTGATCAACAAGTTGTTTGCGAGCATTGCGGGCAAGGGCAAGGATGCAGCGGACGACGCTGCGCCGGCCAAAGAAGGAGTGAAGTAATGCAATCGACCAGGTTGTTAGCATTGTGTCTGAGTGTCGTGGCGGCCACCGTCGGGCAGGAAGCATGGGCCCAGAAGACGGCGCCCTCGGCGCCAGCCGGCGTGGTCACGCCGGCGCTGGCGAGTGAAGTCGATGCCAGTACGCCGCAGAAACTGATCGAGACCGCGGCACGCGCCATGATGCGCGACATCGAAGCCAACCGGGCGCGGTACCGCAAGGACCCGATGCAGCTGTATGCGGTGGTAGACCGGATATTGCTGCCGTATTTCGACGTCGACTATTCAGCGCGCCTGGTGTTGGGCAGGCACTGGCGCGCCGCGACGCCGGAGCAGCGCAAGCGATTTATCGAGGCTTTTTACCGGTCGCTGCTGACCAATTACAGCGACGCCCTGGTCGAGTTCACCAGCGATCGCCTGAAAATACTTCCCGCCGCGGTTGATGCTGGCGGTCAGACCGCGTCGGTACGGGCCGACGTCAAGCGCAGGAACGGGGAGAAGGTCCCTGTCAGCTATTCGATGCGCCTTACACCGCAGGGCTGGAAGGCCTGGGATGTCGTGATCGAAGGCATCAGCTATGTGAAGAGCTTTCGCGAGGACTTTGGCGCCGAGATCGACCAGAAGGGGCTGGACGCGGTACTCGTGCGCCTGGAAAACCAGGCCGGGGCGCCGGCGCGCAAGACCTGAGGCCGATTACAGCCACGTTAGCCAGCCGTCACGGCTTTGGCGGTTCGGCGGTCTCCGGCGCGTCCGGCTCGGGGTCTTCAAAGTCCTGGGGACTGGCGCCCGCATCGCCATCACGGACCTTGTATTCGCGATGCTGCAGCCAGGCGCTGCGGACGAACACGTAGGGATCGGCGGCACGATTGAGCAACGCGTCGCCTTCGAGCAGGTTGGCCCGGTCGTCGAGCAGCCGGAATGCGGTCACGGCGTAGCGCGTGGTTGAATCGTCGATGTAATGCGTGGCGTTGGTCAGCTGGTCAGGAATCTCACCGAAGGCATCGCGTACCGACGACGGGCCGAGCAGCGGCAGCATCAAGTACGGTCCCGGCGGCACACCCCATTTTCCCAGCGCCTGGCCGAAATCTTCATCGTGTCGGTCCAGCCCGATATCCGTGGCGACATCGAACAACCCGCCGAGTCCCATGATGGTGTTGACTAACAGGCGCCCGGTGTCGCGGCCGGTTTCCGCCAGCTTGCCCTGCAACAGCTGGCTGACAATGACCCGCGGATAACTCGCGTTCTGCAGCACGTTGTCGAGTCCGGTGCGGATCGGGCGTGGCACAACCCTGACATACGCGCGCGCCGCCGGGCGGGCGATGGCGCGATCCAGGCTGTCATTGAATTTGAATACCGCCCGGTTGCTGCGTTCAAATGGATCGCGTGGATCGCTTTGCGTGTTGTGAGGCAGCGCGGCGCAGCCGCTCAAGGCGGCCAGCAACAGCACCGCAAGCAGTCGCGATGCGCAAAAAACCGTTGTTGTCATGGTGATACCTTATCGGATCCGTCGTCGCGCTGCTCGCGCTTGCGCTTGCGTTTCCCGGAACTCTCCGCGATGACGTCGCGGATTTCCTTGAGTCGCGCGGCGTATTTCTGCCGCTGGATAGGCGTAATGTCGCGTGCGGCGAGCGCCAGCTCCAGTTGCTCGCAGGCCAGCGGCAGGTCGCCGCCCGAAATGTGGTACTCGCTCATGTAGTAGTACGCGTCGCCGGTATCGCCGGCGGCGCTCGCCGCCATCGCCGTTAGCTTTATCTGCGCCTGCGTCGGCGGCACGACGTTGAATACGTCGAGCAGGACCTGGTGCGCCAGCCGGGCGCGGCCCTCGGCTAACAAAAGTTCGCCGTAGCGAACCGTCAGCGGTACGTTGCGCGGCGAGATCTTCAGCGCGCGTTCCAGTGTATCGATGGCGCCATTCTTGTCGCCCGCACTGGCCTGGGCGGTCGCAAGCGCGGTCTGCAGGAAGGGCAGGTCGAGGCGGTCCCGGCCGATTTCGCGCAGCACCGGCAGCGCGGCAACGGCCTCGCCCGCCTGCAGCTGGGCGAGCGCCGCGCCGAACTGCTCGCCGCGGGTCGGCGGGTTGCGGTTGGCCCGGTCGGTGTAATAGGGGCGCAAATCGCTGTCGGCAGGGCTGGCAATGACGCGTACGCGCTCGCGCATGAAGGCGTAGCTCTCGGTTTCCGGCCGGATGCTGGTCGCCAGCTGTCGCGCGCGCTCGCGCGCTTCGGCGATACGGTTGCTGCTGACCGGGTGCGACTGCAGCAGCTCGGGCACGATCCCGGAGCTGAGTCCGCTGCGCCGCCCTATGGTCTCGAAGAAGTCCGCCATGCTGTTAGGGTCGAAACCCGCGGCGGAAAGAATGCCGATGCCGACGCGGTCCGCTTCGTATTCATTGGCGCGCGTGTAGTTGAGCTGCGCCTGCGCGGCGCTGCCCTGCGCGAGCGCGATGCCCGCCGGGACGGCATCCGCCGATCCGGTCGCCGCGCCGATCAGGATGGCGGCGACCAGGGCCGCGGCGGTGACCAGGCCCTGCTTGCTCTGCGAGCGCGCCGAGCGCGCCAGATGCCGCTGGGTCACGTGCGCGATTTCGTGCGCCAGCACGCCGGCCAGTTGCGCTTCGTTGGTGGTGGAGAGAATCAGGCCCTGGTTGACGCCGATGAAGCCGCCCGGCAGCGCAAACGCATTGATGTTCGGATCGCGCACCACGAAGAACGTGAAACTCTGCGAGCCATCGGTTGCCTGCACCGCGATGCGCTGGCCTAACGACTGTATGTAGTCGGCAACTTCCGGGTCCTCGAGCAACTGGCCCTGGTCGCGCAGGCCCCGCACCACCATGCGTCCGAGCGAGTATTCATCGCCCTTGGTGATGACGACATCGGACGGCGAGCCGATGTCCGGCAGCTCGGTCGGGGCGTTCTGGGCAGCCGTGATGGTGCCGGCTGCCGCCAGCAGCGTCAGGGTGAGGGCGCGCATGATGTCAACTGGGGTAGCCAAGTGTGTTTTGACCGCAGTCAGGCCGGCAAGTTCCGGTCCGGCGCGGCCTAGAGTATCTCGCTGGCCTGGTCCGCAAGGCGCGAGCGCTCGCCGCGGACCAGCGTGACATGGCCGGCATGCGCCCAGCCGCGAAAGCGCGTGACCACGAAAGTCAGTCCGGATGTTGTCTCGGTCAGGTACGGCGTGTCGATCTGCGCGATGTTTCCCAGGCAAACGATCTTGGTGCCGGGGCCGGCGCGCGTGACCAGCGCCCGCATCTGCTTCGGTGTTAGGTTCTGCGCCTCGTCGAGAATGACGAACCGGTTGAGGAAGGTGCGGCCGCGCATGAAATTCAGCGACCGGATCTTGATGCGGTTGCGCAGCAGGTCATTGGTGGCGGCGCGTCCCCAGCTGCCGCCCTCTGTTGACTGGGTCAGCACCTCGAGGTTGTCGACCAGTGCGCCCATCCACGGCTCCATTTTTTCCTCTTCGGTGCCCGGCAGGAAGCCGATGTCCTCGCCTAACGGAATCGTGACCCGGGTCATGATGATTTCCGCGAAGCGACTGCCATCCAGCGTCTGCGCAAGGCCGGCAGCCAGCGTCAGCAGTGTCTTGCCGGTGCCGGCGGGGCCGAGGATCGACACAAAATCGACTTCCGGATCCATCAGCAGGTTGAGGGCAAAATTCTGCTCGCGATTGCGCGCGCCGATGCCCCAGATGCGGTTGCGCTCGGAACGGTAGTCCCTGACCAGTTCCAGGGTCGCGCGGTCACCATCGATCTTGCGGACCATCGCCTCGATGCCATTGGCGCGCTCGTCGAATACGAATTCATTGACCGCCCAGTCGCGCACCGCCGGTCCGGCGATTTCATAGTAGGTGCGGTTGCCGTCTTTCCAGGAGCGCAGGTCCTTGCCGTGCTTTTCCCAGAAATCCGCCGGCAGCTGCGCGATGCCGGTATCGAGAATGTCGGCATCCTCGATGCTCTTGTCGCTGAAATAGTCTTCCGCGTGCACGCCGACCACGGCCGCCTTGATACGCAGGTTGATGTCCTTGGATACCAGCACCACACGCGCATCGGGATGCAGCGCCTGCAGCGCCAGGGTGTGCGCCAGGATCGCGTTGTCGGCGCCGTGCCCGGGCAGGTGATCCGGCAGCGCGCTTGCGAGCTGGCGGGTCTGGAAAAACAAGTGCCCGCTCGAGGGCTTCTTGCCGTGATTTCCCGACATGTGCGAAGGAATGGGCAGACCCAGGTCGATCTGTTCCTTGGTGGCGCCGTGCATCAGGTCGTCGAGGAAACGGCTGACCTGGCGCACGTTGCGCGAGGCTTCGGACAGGCCTTTCTTGTTAGCGTCCAGCTCCTCGAGCACCTCCATCGGCAGGTAGATGTCGTGCTCCTCGAATCGATACAGCGCGGTCGGGTCGTGCATCAACACATTGGTGTCGAGGACGAACAACCGTCTCTGGTGGCCGATGCTGCGGCGGCGCGACCCGCGCCGCGGATCAGAGGCCGCGGACTTCTTCAAGTACTTCTTCCGCGTGCCCGTCGACCTTGACCTTGCGCCATTCGCGCACCAGCTTGCCTTCCGCATCGATGAGGAAGGTGCTGCGCTCGATGCCCCTGACTTTCTTGCCGTACATGTTCTTGTCCTTGATGACATCGAACAGGTTGCACAGCTTGCTGTCTTCGTCAGCTAACAGCGAGAAATTGATCTTCTCTTTGGCGATGAACTTCTGGTGGGAGGCGCAGCTGTCGCGCGACACGCCGACCACCATGGCCCCGGCCTTCCTGAAGGCCGCCTGCAGGTCGCGAAAATTCTGCGCTTCGATGGTGCAACCCGGCGTCAGGTCGCGGGGGTAGAAATACAGCACCAGTGCGGAGCCCTTGGCGTCGGCCAGTTTGAAAATGCTGCCGTCAGTGGTGGTTGCGGTGAATGCGGGGACTTTCCTGCCCAGTTCAATTTTGCTCATGCTCATTTCAGGATTTTACAGGTTCCAGGATCGCGTCGAGATTCAGTGAATCGCAAAAATCCAGGAACTCCTCGCGCAACTGCGATACCGGCAGCTTGGCGGGGACGTTGACGATCATCTGGATTGCGAACATCTGCGCGCCGGTGTGCGCAGCGGGATAGGTCCGGGTTGCGACATCGGCAATGTCGACATTGCGTTTGGCGCAGAAACCCGCCAGCGCCGACACGATGCCGGTCTGGTCGAGGCACACGGCGTCGATGGAATAGGGCAGAAAGTCGTTGCGCGCGCCCTTCGGATCGGTGCGCCGCAGGTGCAGCGACAAGGACAACTGCTCGGCAACCCGATTCAGTTCGGTTTCCAGCTTGGCGAGCGAGTGCCAGTTACCGGAGACCAGCAGCATCATCGCAAATTCATTGCCCAGCGCCGACATGCGGCTTTCGCTGATGCTGCCGCCGCAATCGGAAATGACACGCGTGAGTTCATGGACCATGCCGGTGCGGTCGCTGCCAATGGCCGACACGGCGATATGTTGCTTCATTGCTTGGAAGTTTAGCGACTTGCGCCGGTGCCGCACACCACTTTAGTCTTGCGGCATGTTTGCCGGAAGCTACGTCGCGATCGTAACGCCCATGCATCGCGACGGCGCGATCGATTGGACCGCCTGGCGCCGGCTGCTGGATTTTCATGCGGCCAACGGCACCCGGGGCATCGTGGTGGGCGGCACGACCGGCGAGTCGCCGACCTTGACCGATGCCGAGCTGCGCGAACTGACCGTCAAGGCGCAGGCGCGGGTTGGCCAGAAACTGCAGATTATTGTCGGCATAGGCAGCAACAACACCGCGGCGACCGTGCAGCGCGCCGGGTGGGTCAATGAGCTCAAGCCCGCCGGCGTGCTGGTGGTGACACCGTCCTATAACAAGCCGACCCAGGAAGGCCTGTACCGCCATTTCGAGGCGGTCGCGGCTGCAAGCCGGGTGCCCGTCATTCTTTACAACGTGCCGGGTCGGACCGCGGTCGATTGCCTGCCGCCCACGATAGAACGACTGGCGAGATTGCCGGGGGTCGTGGCCCTCAAGGAAGCGGTCCCGGACCTGGTCCGGGTACGCCAGCTGGCCGCGAATTGCGGCAAGGATTTTGCGGTGTTGTCAGGTGACGACCTGACCGCGCGCGAGGCCATTTTGGCGGGCGCCACCGGCACTATTTCCGTAACCGCGAACTTGGCGCCCAAAGCGCTGTCGGAGATGGTGGCAGCGGCGCGCGCGGGCGACGCGAGCCGGGCAGCGGAGCTCGATCGCCCGTTGGAGCGGCTGCACCGCGATTTGTTTGTCGAGGGCAATCCGATCCCGGTGAAGTGGTGTCTTGCCGAACTCGGGATGATTGAGCCTGGCATCCGACTGCCGCTGACGCCGCTGTCGGAGCGCTACCACGCACTGCTGCGCGAGGCGATGCGGCTAGCCGGGGTGATGCCGTCGGGCTGATACGCCTGCTGATTCCCCGGGCTGATACCATAACCGCCTCGCCTGCGAAGGAGCTGATGTTGAACATGCCCCGTGTGGCCGTACTGGCCCTGATACTGCTGCCGCTCGCGGGCTGCAAGCTGCTGACCCGTGGAGACAGTTGCGACAAGCCGGGTGAATACGAATCCGCGCAGAATATGCCGCCGCTGAAAGTTCCGGCCGGACTGGATGCGCCGGATACCCGCGCTTCGCTGCCGATCCCGGATCTTGCCGAACCGGAAAAACCGCGCAAGCCCGGCGATCCCTGCCTCGATGCGCCGCCGCCCTACAGCCCGCCTAAAGTTACCAAGCCGGCGCCTATTCCGGCTAAATAACGCGACCGCTTGCTATCATGCGCCGGCGGAGTCGGAGAGGTGGCCGAGCGGTCGAAGGCGCTTGATTGGAAGTCAAGTAACATCGCAAGGTGTTCGTGGGTTCGAATCCCACCCTCTCCGCCAGACTGATTTGCCTATGGCGTCCCGCATCGGTTCCTCTGCGACGATTAGCCGCGAACCCCGCCAGGCCCGGAAGGGAGCAACGGTAGTGGTGATGTCGGGCGCCGGAGTTCAAGCTGGTGCGGGCCGCCTCCAAACTGGATATCGATGAGCTACACGGCGCTGGCCCGCAAATGGCGGCCCAAAAACTTCAGCGAACTGGTCGGGCAGGAGCATGTGCTGCGCGCCCTGACCAACGCGCTCGACAGCGGGCGCGTGCATCACGCGTTCCTGTTCACCGGCACGCGTGGCGTCGGCAAGACCACGATCGCGCGCATCCTGGCCAAGTGCCTCAACTGCGAACGTGGCATGAGTTCCAAACCCTGCGGCGTCTGCGATTCCTGCCGCGAGATCGATGAAGGCCGCTTTGTCGACCTGCTGGAGGTCGATGCGGCCTCGCGCACCAAGATCGACGACACGCGCGAAATGCTCGATAACGTGCCGTATGCGCCGGCGCGCGGACGCTACAAGGTGTACCTGATCGACGAAGTGCACATGCTGTCGAATCACTCTTTCAACGCCCTGCTGAAGACCCTGGAAGAGCCGCCGCCGCACATCAAGTTCCTGTTAGCAACGACCGACCCGCAGAAGCTGCCGGTCACGGTGCTGTCACGCTGCCTGCAATTCAACCTGAAACGCCTGCCGTCGGCGCTGATCGCGGGCCGCATCAGGCAGATTCTCGAAGCCGAGGGCATCGCCTTCGAGTCGGCGGCGGTGCAATTGCTGGCGCACGCGGCCGACGGCAGCCTGCGCGATGGACTGTCGCTGCTCGACCAGCTGTTAGCTTTCGGCGGCGGCAAGGTCAGCGACGCGGACACCCGCTCGATGCTCGGCACCGTGGATCGCGAGCGGGTGCTGCGCCTGCTGCGGGCGCTGGCGGCACTGGACCCGGCGCAGCTGCTGGCGGAGGCGGTGGCGCTCGATGAGTTTTCGCCCGATCATGGCCAGGTGCTCGATGACATGGCCTCGGTGTTAGGTCGCGTGGCGCTGCGCCAGGCCGTGCCCAACTATGAAAGCGACGAGCTGTATCCGCATGAGTGGATCGTCGAGCTCGCCGGCCGCATGGACGCCGCCGACGTGCAGCTGTATTACCAGACCGCCATCACCGCGCGCCGCGACCTGCCGCTGGCGCCCGACCCCTCGCTGGGATTTCGCGTGGCGCTGCTGCGCATGCTGGCCTTTCGCCCCGCGGCGGCGCCGGTAGGCGCGGGAGCGGCCGCGGCCGGTGGCGCAACGACGGCGTCGGCCGCGGCCACGCCGGTGTTGACTGCGCCTGGCGCGGCGCCGGTGCCGCCCGCGACGGCATCCCGGTCGCCGGTCGCCGCCGTGCTGGACCTCGACACGCTGACGCCAGCCCGCTGGGTGGCGCTGTTGCCGGAGATGAGTCTGGGCGGGGCGGCCCGCCAGCTGGCGGCCAATTGCCTGCCGGCCGGCCGCGAAGGCGATCTGGTGCGCCTTACGCTCTCTACGGCTAACAGGCACCTCAGGACGAAGCAACAGGAAGACAAGATCGCGCAGGCCTTGTCACGCCTCAGCGGCCGCAGCGTGCGGATCGAGATCGATATCGGCGAGTTGCCTGAGCCGAGCGCGGCGCAACGCGCGGAACAGCAGG
Source organism: Steroidobacteraceae bacterium (assembly GCA_036786925.1). Taxonomy (GTDB): domain Bacteria; phylum Pseudomonadota; class Gammaproteobacteria; order Steroidobacterales; family Steroidobacteraceae; genus UBA964. Next base: position 3,855 of record DAIQQI010000043.1, on the reverse strand, counting down.
CTGCGGTGCGGCTCGCTGATGCCGAGCGTGCGTTGCAGGACGATCCCAACGTGCAGAGCCTGCAGAAGATTTTCGGCGCCGTGGTTCAGAGCGGCAGCATCCGGGTCAGTAACGAGGAGAAGCCATGAAGGGTGGATTCGGCAACATGGGCAACATGATGAAACAGGCGCAGGCGATGCAACAGCGCATGGCCAAGGTGCAGGAGGAAATCGCCGCGCTCGAAGTCACCGGCGAGTCGGGCGGCGGCATGGTCAAGGTGACCATCAACGGCCGGCATGAAGCGCGCCGCGTGACGATCGAACCCGCGGTCATCGGCGATGATCGCGAAATGCTCGAAGACCTGGTTGCCGCGGCATTCAACGATGCGGTGCGCAAGCTGGAAAGCGAGTCGCAGGCAAAGATGTCCTCGGTCATGGCCGGGATCAACCTGCCACCGGGCATCAAGATGCCGTTTTGACCCGGGGCTGACCCTTGAAGCTAACACCGGCACTCGCCAGTCTCATCGACGCCCTGCGGGCGCTGCCGGGCGTCGGGCCGAAGTCGGCACAGCGCATGGCATTTCACCTGCTGCACGACGGGCGCAGCGGCGCGCGCGGCCTGTCCGAGTCGCTCACCCTGGCGTTGCAGGCAGTCAGGCACTGCGCCCGCTGCCGGATGTTCACTGAAAGCGAGTTGTGCGCAACCTGTTGCGCGCCACAGCGCGATGCGAGCCTGCTGTGCGTGGTCGAATCGCCGGCGGATGTGCTGGCGATCGAGCAGTCCGGTGGCTATCGCGGCCGGTATTTCGTTCTGTTAGGTCACCTGTCGCCGCTGGATGGCGTTGGTCCGGAGCAGCTGGGCGCGCAGCAGCTCGAGGCCCTGCTGGGCGAGGGCCAGGTGGTGGAGATGATCGTGGCGACCAATTCGACGGTCGAAGGCGAGGCCACGGCGCATTTCCTCGGTGAGCTGGCGCGCGCGCACGGCGTTCGCGCCACGCGTATTGCGCACGGCGTGCCGATGGGCGGCGAGCTGGAGTACATCGACAGCGGCACGCTGGTGCACGCCATGGCGGGACGCCAGAGTCTCGGCTGATACGCGCTCAGCGGGAGCGCTGCGAGCCGGGCGCCGGCTGCAGGTCCTCGAACAGGCGGCGCAGGCGCCGGTAGCTTTCATAGCGCCGGGGGTCGCAAGCGCCATTCGCGACCGCCTCGATCACGGCGCAATTGGGTTCGCGCATGTGGATGCAATCGGCAAAACGGCAGCCGGGCGCCAGCTTCTCGATTTCGGCAAAACCCAGCGCGCGTGGCTCCAGCGCGCTGATTGCCGGCACATAGTCGCGCACGCCGGGAGAATCGATGATCGCGCCGCCCTGGGGCAGCGCGTACATTTCCGAACGGGTGGTGGTGTGGCGGCCTTCGTCATCGCGGTCAAGTTCCTGGACGCGCAACTGGGTCGCCGGCAGCAAGGCCTGCAGCAGCGACGACTTGCCGACCCCCGACTGGCCGACGAGCACGCCGGTGCGCCCGGCGAAATGCTGCTGCAGTTCCACGATGCCATGGCCGAGGGTGGCGCAGGCGGCAAGCACCCTGATGCCCAGCGGTTCGGCCAGCTGGCGCAGTGCGTGCAGGGTGGTCTGGCCGCCGTCGAGATCCAGCTTGTTAGCGATCAGCATCGATTCGATGCCGGCGCAGTGCGCGGCGGCGAGGTAGCGATCGATGAGGAAGTAGTCCGGCGCCGGTGCCGGCGCCGCGACCACCGCTAACAAATCGACATTGGCGACCACGGGTTCCGAGCGGCCGCGTGCGTCACCGCGTTGCAGCAGGTTGCGCCGTGGCCGCACGCCGACGATATGGACTTCGTCGTGGCCCGGGTCATGGCGGCAGTCCACCCGATCGCCGCAGACGCAGTCCATCTTGCGGCCCATGGGACGGGCGTCAAACTCGCGGCCGTCGTCGGAACGAACGCGCGCATGGCGGCCGAAGGTTACAATCAAGGTTGCTGCAAAGGTTCCGGGTTCCGGCATGGGCCGGTAGTATGCCCGGCGGAGAAGAGGACTGGGATGACTCAACGCGACGCATTGGTGTGGATCGACCTGGAAATGACCGGGCTGGACCCGGATAACGACCGGATCATCGAGGTCGCTACGCTAGTCACGGACGGCGAGTTGCGCGTGCTGGCGGAAGGGCCGGTGTTAGCGATCCACCAGGACGAGGCGACGCTGGCGCGCATGGACGAATGGAACCAGCGCACGCACGGTGGCACCGGTTTGCTGCAGCGGGTGCGCGACAGCCGCATCACGGCGGCGGCGGCGGAGCAGCAGACGCTGGAGTTCCTGGCCGTGCACGCGCTTGCCGGCGCGTCGCCGATGTGTGGCAACAGCATCTGCCAGGACCGGCGTTTCCTCGCGCGTTACATGCCGCAGCTCGAGCGTTTTTTTCACTATCGCAATCTCGACGTCAGCACCCTCAAGGAACTGTCACGCCGCTGGGCGCCCAGGGTGCTCGACTCCTTCGTAAAGCAGGGCACTCATCGTGCGCTGGATGATATCCGCGAGTCGGTCGCCGAGCTCGCGCATTACCGGCGCCATCTGTTAGCACCGGAGTATCGTGGTCTCTGACCTGCCGGATTTCGCCGCGGTGTCAGCGGCGGCCGCCCGGCTCGCCGGCCGCATCCGGCGCACGGCGGTCGTCAACAGTCCCGAATTTGACCAGCGCGTCGGTCGGCGCGTCTGGTTCAAGTGCGAAAACCTGCAGCGTGGCGGCGCGTTCAAGATCCGCGGCGCGCTGAATGCGGTCCTGCAGATTGCGGCGCCGGCCTCCGGCGCGCGGCTGCGCGTGGTCACGCATTCCTCCGGCAACCATGGCGCCGCGCTCGCGCTGGCAGCGGCCGACCACGGCTACGAGTGCGTGGTCGTCATGCCGGACAATTCGGCGGCGCCGAAACTGGCTGCAGTACGCGCGGCGGGCGCGCGAGTGGTGCAATGCGCTCCGGGTCTTGTGGCGCGCGAGGCCGCACTCGCGCAATTGCTGGCCGAAGCGCCTGCGCAGCTGGTGCATCCCTATGACGACGCGCGGGTGATCGCGGGGCAGGGCACGGCGGCGCTCGAACTGCTGCAGGAGCAGCCGGACCTGACATCGTTGTTAGCTCCGGTGGGTGGCGGCGGCCTGATCGGCGGCAGTGCGCTGGCGGTGCGGGGTTTGCGCGGCCGCGACTGCCGGGTTTTCGCGGTTGAACCGGCCACGGCGGATGATGCAGCCCGGTCTTTCAGGAGCGGTGTCCGGCAGCCGGCGGGCAACCCCGACACCATCGCCGATGGCCTGCGTGGCGCGTTAGGCGTGCGTAACTTCGAGCTGCTGACGGCGCTGGTCGATGACGTCCTTACAGTGAGCGAGGCGGAGATAATCAATGCCATGCGCACAGTGCTGCAGGATCTCAAATTGCTGGTGGAACCGTCGTCGGCCGTGCCGGTGGCCGCCTTGTTAGCAGGCCGCTGCCAGTTGCCACCGGGCGACGTGGGCGTGATCCTCTCGGGCGGCAACGTCGACCTGGCGCAATGCAGGTTCCTGACCCCGCGCCACTGAGCCGGCCGCCGGCGATTCCGCAATCAGGGTTTTCTGTTGGCGAGAAACAACCAGGTTTCGACCACGGTATCCGGGTTCAGCGAGATGCTTTCGATGCCCTGGTCCACCAGCCAGCGCGCCAGGTCGGGATGGTCGGACGGACCCTGGCCGCAGATGCCAATGTATTTGCCGGCGCGCCTGCAGGCCTGGATGGCCATCGACAGCAGCGCCTTGACCGCGTCATCGCGCTCATCGAACAAGCCCGCCACGATCGAGGAGTCGCGGTCCAGTCCCAGCGTCAGCTGGGTCATGTCAT
>DAIQQI010000280.1:0-4445 GCA_036786925.1 Steroidobacteraceae bacterium | reverse complement strand
CCCGCGAGCAGCGGACTGGCGAACTCGCCCATCGCCAGCGGCGCGCCCGGCGCGCGCCGGCGGAATTCCTCGCTGCCCGGCGGATCTGCGCGGCTGTCGGTTGCGGCGAGCTGCCAGCCGCGCGCATGCAGATAGCGCGCCGCCGACATGCCGGACTTGCCGAGACCCACGATCAACGCCTTGGGAAATGCCGTGCTCACCTAACGCACCTTCAGGGTCGCGAGCCCGGCCAGGACCAGCAACAGCGACAGGATCCAGAAACGCACGATGACCTTGGGCTCGGCCCAGCCCTTGAGTTCGTAGTGGTGATGTATCGGCGCCATGCGGAAAATCCGCTTGCCGCGCAGCTTGAAGGACGCCACCTGCAGGATCACCGAGGCGGTTTCCAGGACAAAGATGCCGCCCATGACCAGCGCGACGACTTCCTGGCGCACGATGACGGCGACCAGCCCGAGGGCGGCGCCTAACGCGAGCGCGCCGATGTCGCCCATGAAAACCTGCGCGGGGTAGGAGTTGAACCACAGGAATCCCAGCCCGGCGCCGACCAGGGCGCCGCAGAAAATCAGCAGCTCACCCGCCCCCGGCAGTGCCGGGATGCCAAGATAGCCCGAGAACACCGCGTTACCGCTCGCATAGGCGAACACACCCAGCGCGCCGGCCAGCATGACGGCCGGCATGATCGCGAGGCCGTCGAGCCCGTCGGTGAGATTGACGGCATTGCTCATGCCGACAATCATCAGATAGCTCAGCGGCACAAAGATAAAGCCGGCCAGCGGCAGGGAAAAATCCTTGATGATGGGCAGATAGAAGGTGGTTTCCGCCGGCAAGTGCGCGCTGTTCCACAGATAGAGCGCTGCGCCGAAACCGACCAGCGACTGCCACAGGTATTTCCAGCGCGCCGCCAGCCCCTGCGGATGTTTCTTGATGAGCTTCAGATAGTCATCCCAGAAACCGATCAGGCCGAACGCCGCGGTGACGATCAATACCACCCACAGGTAGCGATTCCGCAAATCGCCCCAGAGCAGCGCACTGACAAAGATCGTCACGAGAATCAGCAGGCCACCCATCGTCGGCGTGCCGGCTTTCTTCAGATGCGTCTGCGGACCGTCGTCGCGCACCACCTGGCCGATCTGGTAGCGCGACAGACGCGCAATCATCGACGGCCCGATCAGCAGCGACATCAACAGCGCGGTCATGACCGCGAGGATCGCCCGCAATGTCAGGTAGGAGAAAACGTTGAAGCCGGAGGCAACCGGTGTCAGCTCGCGTGCCAGCCAGTACAGCATGATCAGCCTGCCTTGCGTTGCGGCGCCGCGTTCGGCCCGTCGGTGAGGTAATCAACCAGGCGCTCGAGCCGGTTGGAGCGCGACCCTTTGACCAGCAGGCGCACATCGGCGCTCAGTGATTTCTCCAGCTCGCGCTGCAGGCTCTCGATATCCGCGTACCACTGGCCGCCGGCGCCGAAGCTGTCCACGGTCAGGCGCGCAGCTTCGCCAAAACCTAACAGACGAGTCACGCCGTGGCGGCGCGCGTACTCGCCGAGCTCGCGATGACTGGAATCGGATGCCGCGCCGAGCTCGCCCATGGCGCCGGCCACGAACCATTTCGGACCCGGGACACTGGCCAGCACATCGATGGCGACGCGCATGGAACTCGGGTTGGCGTTGTAGCTGTCGTCTAACAACCAGGCGCCGCTCGCGGCGCGCTTGAACTGCAGGCGGCCGCGCACTGGCCGCATCTTCGCGAGCCCGGTGCGGACGTGCTCGAGCTGCGCGCCGGCTGCCAGCGCCGCGGCGGCCGCGCCGGTCGCATTCAGTATGTTGTGCATGCCGGCGAGTCTGAGCTCGATTTGCGCACGTCCCTGTGGCGCAATCAGGGCAAATCCTGACAGGAATCCCTGGCCGTCAATCTGGCTGCGGGGATCCAGCGCACGCACGTCGGCAGATGGCCGGAATCCGAACAGCACCTGGCGCGACTGCGCCGCCTGGCTGCGCCAGAGGCCGACATAGTCGTCTTCCGCATTGATAACGGCGGTCGCATTAGCCGCCAGCCCTTCGAACAGCTCGCCCTCGGCACGCGCCGCACCCGCGATGTCGCCGAAGCCTTCCAGGTGTTCCGCGCCGGCGTTGGTGACAATCGCCACCTGCGGCTTGGCCAGCTTGACGAGCTGCGCGACTTCGCCGGGATGGTTGGCGCCGATCTCGATGACAGCGTGCGCGTGCTCGGCGGACAGGCGCAACAAGGTCAACGGTACGCCGATGTGATTGTTGAGATTGCCAGCCGTCGCCATCGTGGCGCCACGCTCGGCCAGTATGCCGGCCAGCATTTCCTTGACCGTGGTCTTGCCGTTGCTGCCGGCGACCGCGATCACCGTGCCGGCGAACCGCTCGCGATGTGCCAATGCGGCGCGCTGCAACGCAGCTAACACGTCGGCAACGACGATCAGCGGCAGACCGGCGCTGGCGGCGGCGGCTGCTGTCGACGCATCGACCACCGCCGCGACCGCACCCGCGCTGGCAGCGGCGGCGACGAATTCAGCGCCATTGAAGCGCGGGCCGCGCAGCGCCAGAAACAATTGCCCGCGGGTCAGCGTGCGCGTATCCGTCGATACGCCCGTCACGGTTGGTGCGGCGGCGGCTGCCCCATGCCATTGCCCGCCCAGATCGACCCGCCATTGTTCAAGACTGCGCGTCATGACAACGCCCCGAGCGCTGCGCGTACCACCGCCTGGTCGCTGAAAGGCTGCCGTTCGGTGCCGAATACCTGGTAGTCCTCGTGACCCTTGCCGGCCACCAGGACGGCGTCGCCGGCGCGGGCCGCGGCGATCGCGGCGCGGATCGCGCGCGCGCGATCGAGCTCGATGACTATATTGGCGCTCGGTGGCATGCCGCGCTGAATGTCAGCGACGATGTCCACCGGGTTTTCGATGCGCGGATTGTCATTCGTCAGCCAGCAGCGGTCGGCAGATTTCGCGGCGACGGCGCCCATCAGCGGTCGCTTGCCGCGATCCCGGTCGCCGCCGCAGCCGAAGACCACGTGCACGGCGCCGCTGCAATGTGCGCGCACGGCGAGCAGCGCCTTCTCCAGCGCATCGGGCGTATGCGCGTAGTCGACCAGAACCAGCGGCTGCGCAGCGCCGCCGAAGCTCTCCATGCGCCCGCTCGGCGCTTGCGCCGCAGCTAACACCCGCGCGGCATCCGGCAGCGAGACGTCCAGCGCCAGCAGACAAGCCAGCACCGTCAGGACATTGTCGACATTGAATTCGCCGAGCAGCGGCACGGTCAGATCCGCCGCACCGAAGCTGGATGCGAGCCTGAGTTCGATGCCATGGCGGCCGAGGGAGCAGGATTCGGCGGCCAGCCAGGCATCGGCGGCCGCCAGGCGTGCATTGTTGCGCGAGGTCGCGAACAGGCGCCCGGCGGCGGGCTGCAGGCTGTGCAGGCGCATGCCGAATTCGTCATCGATATTGATGACACGCCACTCGAGACCGGGCCACTGAAACAGCCGGCTTTTCGCGGCGCCGTAGCGCGTCATGTCGCCGTGATAATCCAGATGATCCCGCGTCAGGTTGGTAAACGCCGCCACCTTGAAGCGCACGCCGGCCACGCGCTGCTGATCGAGTGCGTGCGACGACACTTCCATCGCAACACAACTGGCGCCCGCCGCGCGCAGCTGCGCCAGCTGCCGGTGCACGGTGACCGGATCCGAGGTGGTCAGTTCGCCGCCCGCCAGCCGGCCTTTCAGGCCGACGCCCAGCGTGCCGACATAGCCGCTGTCGCGGCCGCAAGCCGTCAGCGCCTGAGCTAACAACCAGGCGCAGGTCGTCTTGCCATTGGTGCCGGTGATACCGGTGATATCGAGCGCCGCTGACGGCGCGCCAAAAAACCGGTCGGCGATCTGGCCGGCGACGGCGCTCAGTTGCGGCACCGCCATGCCCACCACCGACAACGGCAACGCCGGCGGCCTGATTCCAGGCGCCGGCTCCCAGATGACGCCCGCCGCGCCGCGCTCCAGCGCGATCTCCAGATACTGCAGTCCGTGGCTGCGCCGGCCCTGGCAGGCCAGGAACAGGCTCCCCGGCCGCACCGCGCGACTGTCGAGCGTCAGGTCGGCAAACACCGCATCGCGCGTTACGCTGGCAATGCCAGCTAACAAACTCGACAGGGGGACACCCGCCTGCGTCATCGCAAGGCCCTGGCTGCCGCGCCCGGGCGTGTCGGCAGTGCCGTGCCGGCGATCTGCCCCGGTACGACGGCAATCGGCTCCGCCACCCCGGGTTCCTCCGGCATCGGTACCGTGCCTTCCGGTTCCTCCGCCGGCGGCGCCAGCGGCCCGTCGGGCGCGACAGCTAACAAACGCAACGCGCCGCCCAGGACCGCGGAAAATACCGGCGCCGCCACGTCGCCGCGGTAGCGATCCACGAGCCCGGTGAATTCCTGCGCCCG
>DAIQQI010000279.1:0-4453 GCA_036786925.1 Steroidobacteraceae bacterium | reverse complement strand
AACCATGCATCGGGCCTCGCGCCTTGCCTGAAATGCTTCTGAGTGCAACGCAGTGCCGTTCATAGTATTAGCAGGCCCTCGCAGCCTCGTCCGGGGTCAGCGCCTCGATCGAGAGCGCGTGGATTTCACGGCCGACCAGCTCGCCCAGGGTCTTGTAGACCAGCTGGTGGCGGGCGATCGAGCGCTTGCCGGCGAAGCTGGCGCTGACGATACGGGCGGTGAAATGGGTCTGATCCTCGGAGAGGACCTGGACTTCTGCGTCCGGTAACCCGGTCCGGATCAGCCGGGCAACTTCGGTTGGGTGCATGCGGGGCGTAGTGTACCGTGGCGCGGTATCATTCTGGGCGATGTCCGCCCTCCCCACACCCTCCGCGACCAGCCTGCTGGCCTCCGCCCGCCGGGCGCTCACTATCGAGGCCCAGGCAGTCACGGCCCTGGGCGGCCGGCTCGGTGCGCCTTTCGTCAGCGCCTGCGAGATCTTGCTGGCCTGCACCGGCCGGGCAGTCGTGACCGGCATGGGCAAGAGCGGCCATGTCGCGAGCAAGCTGGCGGCGACGCTCGCGAGCACCGGCACGCCCGCGTTCTTCCTGCATGCCGCCGAAGCCAGCCACGGCGACATCGGCATGATCACGCGCCACGACGTCGTCATCGCCGTGTCGAACTCGGGTGAAACACCCGAACTGCTGACGATACTGCCGCCGCTGGTACGGCTCGGTGTGCCGCTGATCGCGATGACCGGTGCGCCGGATTCGACCCTCGCCAAGGCAGCCAGCGTGCACCTGGATTGCAGCGTCGCCGAGGAGGCCTGTCCGCTGAACCTTGCGCCCACCGCCAGCACCACGGCCGCACTCGCGATGGGCGACGCGCTCGCCGTGAGCCTGCTCGAAGCGCGCGGCTTCACGGCGGCGGACTTTGCGCGCTCGCATCCAGGCGGGCAACTGGGGCGGCAGCTGCTGCTGCATGTCGCCGATGTGATGCGCACCGGGGACGCGATTCCGCGCAGCGCACCGGCGGCGTTGTTAGCTCAGGGTCTGATCGAAATGTCGCGCAAGGGGTTGGGCATGACGGTAGTCACCGACCCCGCCGACAAAGTTGTCGGCGTGTTTACCGATGGCGACCTGCGTCGTGCGCTGGATGCGCGGCTCGACCTGCACGCGGCGAAGATGAGCGACGTGATGACGACGCACTGCCGCACCGTGAAACCGCAGGACCTGGCCGCGGAAGCCGTGCATGTGATGGAAACCCACCGCATCACGGCGCTGCCGGTCTGCGACGACAACGGCGTGCTGGTCGGCGCGCTCAACGTCCACGACCTGTTTCGCGCCGGAGCGATGTAGCTTGGCGCGAACCTCACAGGCGCGCGCGCCGCTGCGTTTGTTAGTGCTCGATGTCGACGGTGTGCTCACGGACGGCCGCCTCTATTACGGCGCGCGTGGCCAGACGCTGCAGGCCTTCCACGTTCGCGACGGCCATGGCATCAAGGCGGTGCTGGCGGCGGGCATCAGGATCGCCGTGATTTCCGGCCGGCGCACCCGCGGCGTCGTGCTGCGCTGCCGGGAACTGGGTATCCGCGAAGTGCACCAGGGCGTGGCCGACAAGCTCGCCTGCCTGCGCGCAATCTGCCGCAAACTGAACACAGAACTGAGCGCTTGCGCCGCCATCGGCGATGACAGCGCGGACGCGCCTGTGTTACGCGCCGTCGGTGTCAGCTACGCGGTCGCCGACGCGCATGCGGATGCCAGGCGCGCGGCGATGCATGTCACCCGGCTGCCGGGAGGCCGCGGCGCGGTCCGCGAAGTCTGCGACGCACTGGTAGCAAGGCACCCCGCCCGGCGCAGCCATGACTAGGTCAGGCGTGCTGACAATTGGCCTGGTCGTGGCGGCGCTGCTGACCAGCGCCTGCGACTCCGCCCGCAATGCGCTGTCGTCACCGGAGGTGCCGGATACGACCAATATGCGGCGCGGCTACGCGGCCACTGATGCCGAACTGTCGGCCACCGACTCACAGGGTCGGCAGCGCTACAGGCTGCGCGCGGCCGGCATCCGCCAGCAAGCAGGTCAGGAAGCCGTCGATCTGACCAGTGTCGTGGTTGAATTCCCGGACAGTCGCGGCCAGAAATGGCTCCTGACGGCGAACTCCGGACGGATGAGCAGTACGGCACGGGATGCGCCCGCGATCGTGGATCTGGCCGGCGATGTGCGTCTGGCGAGCGATGCCAACAACCTTGGCGGCCGGCTGTCGCTGGAGACGTCGACGTTGTCCTATTTTTTTTTGAAAGATAGGGCGACCACCGACAAGCCTGTCAAACTGAAGTCCGGAGCGCGCACTATCGAGGCACGCGGCCTCACCGCAGATTTGGGAACCCGCCGACTGAAGCTAGAATCAGCAGTACATGGTCGATTCACACCTTAATCGCGCGATATGCGCCGCGCTGTTGGCTGCCGCCCTGGCGGCCAGCGCCTTCGCCGGCGCGCAAGCGGCTGTCAACAAACCGACCGACCGTCGCCGCGCGGAAATCACGCTGGATGCGGCCTCGTCCGAGGTCGACTACGCCAGCAACCGCTACCTGTTTCGCTCGGTCACCATTACCCAGGGCGACCTGCGTGTGCAGGCGGATGAAGCCCGCGCCACCGGCACGGATTTCGATAACGCGACCTGGGAGTTTCGCGGCAAGGTCCAGATCACCCTGCCGACCGGCAGCCTCAAGTCCGATCTCGCGCGCGTGCAATTCCGCAACAATGCCATCGCCAGCGCGCGCATCGAAGGCCAGCCGGCGCAGTTCGAACAGCGCCGAGCTAACAATCCGGAGCCGGCGCGCGGCCGCGCCCGCAATATCGACTTCGACGTGGCCAGCAACACGGTGCGCCTGTCCAACGAGGCCTGGCTGTCCGACGGGCGCAATGACATCAAGGGCAATGAACTGGTCTACAGCCTGGTCGACCAGAAAGTGCGCGCCCAGGCCAAACCCGGCGACGCCGGCGGCGGCATCCGCATTACCATCCGCCCAACGGTCCCGGCGCCCGGGCGCAATCCATGACGGTGCTGCGCGGCGAACACCTCGCCAAGGCCTACAAGTCCCGCAAGGTCGTCACCGACCTGTCGCTCGAGGTCAAGGCCGGGGAAATAGTCGGCTTGTTAGGTCCTAACGGCGCCGGCAAGACCACCGCGTTCTACATGATCGTAGGCCTGGTGGCGGCCGATGCGGGCCGGGTGCTGATTGATGATCGCGACCTGACGACCGCGCACATGCACGAGCGCGCCCGGGCGGGCATCGGCTATCTGCCGCAGGAAGCCTCGGTGTTCAGGAAACTGTCGGTCGAAGACAATGTCGCTGCCATCCTTGAATTGCGCGACGACCTCGACAAGGCCGGCCGCGACCAGGAACTGGAACAGATCCTCGGCGACCTGCATATCAGCCATGTGCGCCAGTCGCTCGGCATGTCGCTGTCGGGCGGCGAGCGGCGGCGCGCCGAGATTGCCCGCGCACTGGCCGCCAACCCTCGGTTTCTACTGCTTGATGAACCGTTCGCGGGGGTGGATCCTCTATCCGTGGCGGACATCCAGCGGATCGTGTCCAATTTGGCGCAGCGCGGCATCGGGGTGCTGATTACCGACCACAATGTCCGTGAAACACTTGGCGTTTGCGGCCGTTCGTACATCGTCGGTAACGGAACTGTGATCGCGTCCGGAACAGCGGAAGAAATCCTTGCCAATCCCCAAGTCCGTGAGGTGTACTTGGGAGAGACGTTTCGAATGTGAATATGTTGAAGCCATCATTGCAGCTCAAACTGGGTCAGACACTGACGATGACCCCGCAGCTGCAGCAGGCTATCCGTCTTTTGCAGCTGCCCGCGCTGGAACTCGAAATGCATGTCCGCGACGTGCTCGAGAGCAACGTCATGCTCGAGGCGGACGACGACATCGAAGCCACCGCCAGCCTGGAGGCCCTCGACCCCGCCGCCGCCGCGCGCGCCGCGGCGCCCGCGGAATCCTCCGGCGAAGCCGCCGAAACCGCCGGTGACAGCGCCCCTGAAGTCGAAATCGTCGAAGACACCTTTGCCGACCGCACCACGTCGGGCAGCGGCGAAGGCACCGCGCCGGGTGGCGAAGAAGACGATGAGCGGCAGCAGGACATCGCGTCGCAGCGTGGCCTGAGCCTGCATGAACACCTGATGGAGCAGGTCGAGATGTTAGGTCTGTCGCCCGGCGACCTGACTATCGCCTCGACCCTGGTCGATGCCATCAACGACGACGGCTATGTCACGGAAACGCTGGCCGAATTTGTCCACACCCTCGGCGCGCAGGGCGTGCAGACCTCGGAAGAAGAGGTCGAGAGAGTGCTGTCCATCATCCAGTACCTGGATCCGGTCGGCGTCGGCGCCCGCAACCTGAGTGAATGTGTCCTGCTGCAGCTCGCGCAACTCGAGCCCACGACGCCCGGGCTGGCGACCG
>DAIQQI010000278.1:0-4473 GCA_036786925.1 Steroidobacteraceae bacterium | reverse complement strand
TTCGTCGGTGATGTTCCAGCGCTGGTCGCATCCGATCCACGCGCATCCGATGACTTACCGCGCGACCGAAGCGGGCTTCGAAGTCAGCCTGCCGGAGAAGCGCGTTGGCACGGTGGACGGCGTGCGCGAGGTCAAGTACGCGCATGTGCCGGCGATCACTGTCGCCCCGCTTGGGTTCAAGCCGCAGGATGCGCGCCTGTCGAAGTTTTCCGACTGGCTGGCCGAGATCAGCATGGCGGCCGGCGGCGACGCGCTCACGGCCACGATGCTGCATGGCAGCCCGTTCAGTTATTTTGACTGCAGCAAGGGCGACGTTAGCTTTCGGCTCGCCGCCAGGCCAGAGATGATCTCGGACCCGAGCGCCGCGGGCAGCGACGGTCGCGTTGCTGCGTTCACGGTTGCCGGCCGCTCGTATGCGATCTTTGCGCCGACCGGCTCGACCTGGAGCAAGGCCGACGCGAACTCGCTGGTGCTGCGCCTGCCGGCCACAGCGCGGTATTTTTCGGTCGCCGGGCTGCCGGACAATCGCGCCGCCACCGTCAGTGAATTTCTCGCGCTCGCCTACGCCTTCCCCACCAGCACACGCGTCGAGTGGAGCTATGACCAGAGCGCCAGCAAGGTGCGCTCGGTGTTTCGCGTCGAGACGGTTGCAAAAGAAGGCCAGAATCTGACAACGTTCATGGGGCTTTACCCGCACCAGTGGTCCAGCGTCGTTTCGGACAAGCAATCGCAGTACAGCTACGACTCGGTGCGCGGCCAGATCCGCCTGATCGCCGCCACCAGCTTTACGCTCGAGCGCACCTACCACGGGTTCGTGCCCTGGTGGGGCGGCCTTGAGGATCCAGCTAACAAGGCCAGCCTCGGCAGCCTGCTCGGCGGCGATCTCGCCAAGGCTGATCAACTGTTCAGCAAGATGGGCCGCGGCCCGTACTCGATCGGCAAGGGCCTCGGAGCCGTCGCACAGCTGATGGGCGTGGCCGAGAGCGAGGGCCGCGCGTCGATGCGCGATGATCTGCTCAAGCTGCTGAAGGGCCGCCTGGAGTCCTGGTTCGACGGCCGGCGCAATACGTATTTCCTCCAGGACTCGCGCCTCGGCACCTTGCTCGGACTGCCGGAGGAATACGGCAGCGTCACTGCGATGAACGACCACCATTTCCACTACGGCTACTGGATCATGGGCGCCGCCTATGTCGCGCTGCGCGACCCGGACTGGGCCTCGACGCAGAAATGGGGCGGCATCGTCGGCAGGATCATCGCGGACATCGCGACCGATGAGCGCGGCCGCAAGGATTTTCCGTTTATCAGGAATTTCGATGCATACGAAGGCCACTCCTGGGCGTCGGGCAACGCGATCCCGTTCGATGATGGCAACAACCAGGAGTCTTCGTCCGAAGCTGTGAACGCATGGGCCTCCCTGATCCTGTGGGGCGAAGCCACAGCTAACACGCAACTGCGCGATCTCGGCATCTATCTCTACACCAACGAGATCGCGTCGATCCAGCAGTACTGGTTCGACCTCAATCGCCAGGTTTTTCCGCCGGACTACGGCAAGCCGCTGGCAGCGATGGTGTTCGGCGGCAAGTACGCTTACAACACCTGGTGGACGCAGGAGCCGCGCCAGATCACCGGCATCAACATGTTGCCGATCACCACGGCGTCAACTTACCTGGGCGCGGATCCGAAGTATGTCGCCGGCGTGGTGAGCGGGCTGCCAGGCGAAGTGAAGGCCTATTCGGCCCGCGGCCTGAGCGACGGCACGCCGGCCGACATCTGGCAGGACATCATTACCTCGTTCGCGGCGCTTGGTGATCCCGATGCGGGCCTGGCACTGTGGAATCGCCGCGGCACGGTCGAGTTTGGCGAGACCCGCTCGCACACCCTGCACTTTCTCTCCAGCCTGAAGGAAATGGGCACGCCGGACTTCTCGGTGACGGCAGACACGCCGCTGTATGCGGTGTTCAAGGACAAGAAAGGCGTCCGCACCTACCTTGCCTACAACGCGCGGCCCTCGCCCACCAAGGTCACGTTCAGCACCGGCAAGACGCTCGACGTTGCGGCGCGTTCACTCGCACGCGCACGCTGAACCCGCCCGTCGGTCTCCCGGCCTGTTAGCTGGCGCTGCGTATGCCGGCGATCTTCAGTGCCGGGAAGCGGCCCGTTGCCGACGCCTTTTCATTGGCGGCCCGCGCATTCCACAACTCATTGCGCCGCGCCACGAACGGCGACGCCGACAGCTGCGCAAGCGATGCGGCCTTCGCGAACAGGAAGCCCTGTCCGGCCACGCAGCCCAGCGCCAGCAGCGCCTCGACCTGCTCCTCTAACTCGATACCCTCGGCCACGGTATCGAGTCCCAGCGTTTCGCCGAGACTGACGACAGCGCGCGCAAGCTCCGGGCCGTCGTCGTCGCTGGTGAGGCGGCCAACAAATGAACGGTCGATCTTCAGGATATCGATCGGAAAACGATGCAGGTAGGACAGCGACGAATAGCCGGTGCCAAAATCGTCGATCGCAAGCCTGACACCGAGCGCCTTGAGCTGCTGCAGCCGCTCGAGGTTCGCATCCGTGTTATGCATGATCGTGCTTTCGGTCAGCTCGATCACCAGGTTGCCGGGCTCCAGCTCCGACATGCTCAAGGCGCGCTCCACATCCTGAATCAGGTTGCCGTGCTGCAGATGCCGCCCGGAGACATTGACCGCGACGCGCAGGCCCGTGCCGCCGGCGACCGTAGCGCGCCAGCGATGCAGTTCCTGGCAGGCTTCCAGCAACACCCAGCGACCGAGCTCGATGATCTGGCCGGACTCCTCGGCGACCTGGATGAAACGCGCGGGCTGCAGCACGCCGTACTGCGGGTGCCGCCAGCGCACCAGCGCCTCGACACCTAACAGGCTGCGGGTGCCGAGGTCGATGATCGGCTGATACTCGAGAAAAAACTCGCGGGCCTTGAGCGCGCGGCTGATGTCCGCCTCGAGCTGTACGCGTTCACGCAGTGCCTGCTGCATCTGCGGCTCGAACACGACGTAGCGGCCTTTACCGGCGGCCTTCGCCTTGTACATCGCGAGGTCTGCGTTGCTGAGCAGCGCATCGGCAACATCGTCCGGTGCCGACAGAGCGGCGCCAAGACTGGCCGCCACGCGCACCTGCGATTCGGCGATGGTAAATGGCGCGCCCAGGGCCTCGATGACCACGGCGGCGACGTACTCGACGCCCGCCTTCTGCCCGACGCCTTCGATCAGGATCGCAAACTCATCGCCGCCGAGCCGCGCGACCGTGTCGCAGGAGCGGGTCGCCTGGATCAACCGCTGCGCCACGGCGCGCAGCAGATGGTCGCCCGCCTCGTGCCCGAGTGAGTCATTGATGTTCTTGAAGTTGTCCAGATCCAGGAACATGACGGCAATGTGGTGTGTGCGGCGCTGCGCCAGCGTCAGTGCGTGCTGCACGCGATCGCGGAACAGATTGCGGTTGGCGAGCAAGGTCAGCGGATCATGGAACGCCAGCTGACGCAGCTGCTCCTCGAGCGCCTTGCGATCGCTGATGTCGCGGAAATTGAGCGCCAGGCCTTCGACCGCCGGATCCGCTGTCAGGTTGCTGCCGACGATTTCGAGTGTCTGACGACCCGCGCCGCGCTCGAGACGGAGCTCGACCGGACCGACCACGCCGGATGAACTCATGGCGACCTCGGCCAGGAACGCGCGCAGGTGTTGGCGGTCTTCGCCAACCCACAGATCCAGCAGATTGCGCCCGTTGATGTCCAGCGGCTCGAGTCCAAAGGTGCGCTGGCAGGCTGCCGACGCGAAACGCAGGTCGCCGTCCGGTGCAACGATCATGATGACGTCCGAAGCATTGGCGATCAGCGACGCGTAGCGAGCCTCGACCAGGCGCGTCGCACGCTGCTCACGCCAGGCGGCGTCCTCGCGCAGCGTGATGCCCTGGCGCACCATCAGCAGCAGCATCAGTGCGAATACGATGATGGTCATCAGGGCAGCGGGGCCGCCGAGGTCGCCGCGCGTGAAATACACCAGCACCGCAAATGCCGCGAGCATGGCCGCGTACGGTAGCGACTGTGCCAGCAGATCCACCCGCGACTCCTGCGCCGCTGCCTGTGCTGGGCGCCCCCGCAACTGTTCGCAAGCCGCAGCCGCGAGCGGCAGGTAACAGACGACATAGATCACGTCCTGCAGACCGCCGGGCAGATAGCTGCCGCCGACCTTGGCAAGCGCCCACATGATGTCGCCGATGAACATGGTCGCGTAGCCGGCCGTCAGCAGCAGCGGAATACGCCGTCCGCCGGCATTGCCGACGCCGACCAGCTGCAGCACCCCCAAGGCTAACAACAGCAGGCAGTTGCTGGCGAGATAGGCCTGGCTCAGCACCTGCTTGAGCAATCCGACTTCCGCGGTTTCTGCCGCGGGCCGAATGACCAGGAACCAGAAAAACGCGCCAAAGCCGACCACGAAAATCGTGCCATCGAGCGTG
>DAIQQI010000042.1:0-14592 GCA_036786925.1 Steroidobacteraceae bacterium | reverse complement strand
ACGATCGGCTCGGTGCCTCGCTGATCTGGTGGGCCGGCGACACGATGGGCGTGGTGATCGGCGCGCCGCTGGTCCTGGCCTCGAGCCGCGCGCGATGGCAATTGATCATCGCGCGCGGTGGCGAATTTCTCGGCTGGGCGCTCATTACAGCGGCGATCGGCTGGGGTGTTTTTGTCGTCAACAAGGGAACCGTGGGGCACGGCTGGGCGCTGGCTTTTCTGCTGCTGCCCTCGGTCGCCTGGGCGGCGCTGCGATTTGGTGTCGTAGGCACGTCCCTGGCGCTGGTCCTGGTGGCGTTCAGCGGCGCCTATGGCACGGCCATGGGCTCGGGACCGTTCTATACCGATAATCCGCTCGAAGGCGCGCTGCTGCTGTGGGTATACATGGCAACGGCTGCGGTGCTGGGTTGGCTGATCAGCGCCGTGCACGTCTCGCGCTCGGCGAGCGAGTACGCCCTGCAGCGGGGTCAGGCCGAACTCGTGCGTTTCAAGTCCATCCTCGATCAGACAGTCGACTGCGTTTTCATATTTCGCACCGACAGTCTGCATTTCGTCTATGCAAACGAGGGTGCAAAACGCCAGATCGGCTATACCAAGGAAGAATTGTTAGGCATGACGCCCCTGGACATCAAGCCCCTGGTCACGGCCGAACAATTCCGCCAGTTGGCGCAGCCGCTGCGCGACGGCACGCAGCTCTCCGTGACCGCGGAAACGGTGCATCGCCATAAGGATGGCCATCTGATACCGGTCGAACTGGTGCTGCAACTTGTACGGACGCCAGACAGTGAAGAGCGTTTCGTCGCCATTTCGCGCGACATCAGCTATCGCAAGCAAGCCGAGCAGCAAAATGCCAGCGAACGAGAGGTTCTCGAGCTGCTTGCCGCCGGGGCACCGTTGACCGACGTGTTAGGCCGTCTGGCGCTGGGCTTCGAGGCGTCTTTTCCAGGCATGTTGTGCTCGGTAATGTTGCTCGATGCGGATGGCAGACGCCTGCGACGCGGGGCTGCGCCGAGTCTGCCGGAATCATTCTGCCGGGCAATCGATGGCCTGGTGGTGGGTCCGGCTGCGGGGTCCTTCGGTACAGCGGCGCATACACGTCGGACGGTGCTATCCCCGGATATCGCGAGCGATCCATTGTGGCGTGACTATCGTGAGCTCGCACTCGCCGCGGGCCTGCGGGCGTGCTGGTCTGTGCCGGTAATCTCGTCGCAGGACAAGGTGCTCGGTGTGTTTGCGGCCTATTACAAAGACACCCGCACACCCACGACCGAAGAGATCGCGGCCATGGAGCGCGGAGCACACGTCATGCGACTGGCCATCGAGCGGCACGAACTGCTCGGCGCCCTGCAGCAGAGCCAGGTGCGCCTGGCGACACTGGTCGAAAATCTTCCCGGCATGGCCTACCGATGTCGCAATGATGCCGACTGGACCATGACTTACGTGAGCGACGGCTGCCTGGCGCTCACCGGCTACCGGGCTGATGAACTGCAGAATAGCCACGCGGTCGCCTACGGATCGCTCGTCCATCCGGATGATCGCGACTGGCTGTGGGCGAAGTGCCAGTCCTCGCTCGACGCGCACACGCCCTGCCAGAATGAATACCGCATCATCGACCGGCAGGGCCGTGAGCGCTGGGTTTCGGAGCGCGCGTCGGGGACGTATGACGCCACGGGCCAACTGCTGTTCATCGATGGATTCATCCTCGATATCACCGACAATCACCAGGCCCGCGTCGAGAGTGAGCGCCTCGCGCAGAAAATGCGCGAGGTGCAGAAGCTCGAGAGTATCGGCACACTCGCCGGCGGCATCGCTCACGAGTTCAACAACCTGCTGACAGTCATGCTGGGCCATGCGGAACTGGCGCTGCGCGATGCGGGCGCCAAGTCCGCCGCGCTGGACAGCCTGCACACCATTCGCAAAGCGGGTCAGCAGGCACGGCACATGGTGCAGCAGATACTCACGTTCAGCCGCCAGCAACCCAGCGAACGTCACGTCACGGCGCTCATACCGGTTATCGAGGAGGCTGTCGGCCTGCTGCGCACCACGTTAGCCTCGACTTCGCAACTCGACTGCCAGTGTTCGCCAGGCACGCCTAACGTGCTGGCCGACCCGATGCAGCTGCAGCAGGTCGTGATGAATCTGTGCATCAACGCCGCGCAGGCGATGACGGGCCGACCGGGATCCGTCATCGTGCGCGCGGACGCCGTCACCCTGCCAGAGCGCGGGCGCGCCGCGGGTCCGGACCTGGCACCGGGCGCCTACGCGCGCATCACCGTGAGCGATCAGGGTGTGGGCATGGATGCGGCAACCGCGGCCCGGATCTTCGAGCCGTTCTTCACGACCAAACCGGTCGGTGAAGGCACGGGCCTTGGATTGTCTGTGGTGCATGGGATCGTGCATGCGCACGGAGGAGCGATTACGGTGCAGAGCGAGCCCGGTAAGGGCAGCACGTTTGAAGTGTACCTGCCCGCCACGCAACAAACTGTCGTGGCGCCGAAGACATCCGCGCCCCCGGTTACCCAACCGGGGCGCAAAGCACACATTCTCTTTCTCGACGACCAGGCCTGGCTGCTGCCGCTCGCGCAACGCATGCTGGAAGATGCCGGCTACCGCGTCAGCACGTTTGCTGATGCGCGCGAGGCGCTCAGCAAGCTGAGCGCCGATCCTGCGCAGTTTGATCTGGTCGTCACCGATTACAAGATGCCCGGCATGTCGGGCGTCGACGTGGCGCGCGCAATCCGTGCGCTGCGCGCAGACCTGCCGGTCGTTCTGATGTCGGGCGCAGTGATGGACGGCCTCAGTGCCGAGGCCGTCGCTGCCGGCGTCAATGCCTTCATCTACAAGCCGGCTATCGTCGACGAACTCGGTCCTGCGATCGGGAAGCTGCTCAGCTCTTGAGCACCGCGCCCGGATCCTTTGCAATGTCCGGGAACTTCTGCTCAAACAGCCGGCGCCACGTCGCCGGCATCGACGCGTAGGCGTAGACCTTGCGGCCGTAACAGCGCGACACGTAGGCGCCCTGGTAGTCGCCCATCTGCAGCCACGGTGGAAAGTCGAGGATGTCGTTGAACATCTGCGCCGCCGGCGGATTCGTCATCTTCGGGTTCAGCACGTCGGCGACGGTGCCGATGTAGGTCGACCAGTCGTTGACCGTGAAGCTGCGCTTGCCCGCCTCGAGTGGCTCCATGTGCATCATGATGTCGCCCTGCACGTGGACGTTGTCGCCCTCGACCCAGGCTGGCCCGATGTCGGTTTGGCGCGTCGTCTTCATGCCTGGCGCATCGACAGTCCCAAATGGGCTGCCGCCACGCCTGTCCATGACGTTGACCGACTTGCGCGGCTTGCCGTACGGTACGTCAACGGTCTTCCCGGTAAATGGATTGTTGAACTTCTCCAGCAAGCTGGTCGCGCCAGGCGCTGTATAGAAGTTACTGCCCGAAATAGTGACTTCGTACTTGCCATCAGGCAGGTTACGAGTCGTGAACCAAGCGGCGACGTACATGTCCCAGAACGGCGTCGCAACGGGGCCAGTGACTCCGTAGCGCGTGCCCCGCATCCACCAGAACGTCAGCTTATCGTCCATGGAATAGGCCAGCTTGCGGAACGCCAGTGCCAGGTGGTCCGGGTTGGCCGGGTCGAAGACCGCGCCACTCTTGCCGGCGGCGAGTGCAAGCGCGGGAATTGCCGAGGCGCCGGCGAGGAGTCCGAGTGCGGTGCGACGATGAATCATGTGGCGTACCTTCCTGTAGTCAATTACCAGTTGCGCTTGCTGACGAAGTGCTTCGATGCCTCTTCCGCGGTCTTCGGCACGTAGCTGGCCTGCGCGTTAGGTCCGTTGCGCGGCACGAACTTGCTGTATACCGGCATCAGCATCTCGATCGGCACGTCCGCGATGACACGCGTGCGGCGAAATTCCGCCATTGGAATCACGGTCGTGACGAACTCCTCATTGAACGAGCGCGCGCGTGCGGCGATGCGGCCGTTAGCGCCGAAAATCGCGGTGTCGCCCGAGCCGGAGAATTCCGGGAACCCGGGCTGCTCGGGCGAGATCGAGTTGTTGCAGACCACGGTCCAGATGCGGTTGTAAAGCGAGATCATCTGCGCGTCTTCGACGCTGTAGCCGCCGGAAGATGAGCTCAGGCGCAGCTCCATGCCCTTCATCGCGTGCGCGCGCATCACGTCCGGCTGCCCGGGCGTGATCGAGCAGGAAATATTGCCGATGTCGGTGCGCGCGATCGGCAGTACGGCGTCCTCACCGTACATCTCGCGGTAGCGGTCGAGCACGTCGTAGATCGAGGTTGTGAAAATATCCCAGCCGGGCTTGAAGCCGCGGGAGTTGTTGGTTTTCCAATGGTTCGCGACCACCTTGCCATCGGGACCGATCAGGATGCCATTCAGCAGCAGGTGGCCCGGCCAGTCCTTGTCCTTTGCGTAGGTGCCGAAGGATATGTAGCAACCGTACTGTTTCGCCTTCTTGCCAAGCGCCTCCGTCTCCGGGCCCGGAATCTCGATCGCAACGCGCAAAACCTCATCGAGCGTCCACGGATTCCAGCCCATGATCGGCTGCTCGTGGAAACAGATGAGGTCCTGCGGTCCCGGGAAACCGTTCGCGGCGTCGATGAGGTCGATCATGTGATCGACGTTCGCTTTCATCTCGCGCGCGGGATTCTTCGTGTCCCGAACCGCGCGGACGATCGACTGGACCGCCGTGACGCGCAGCGCGTCCCGGCGCAGCGGCACCATGTCGTATTTGCCCTTGTCGTGCACGCTGACTTTGGAGTCACCCGGCGCCGCGCTCGCGGCGTCCGCACCAACGCCCAGCGAGACGGCGGCCGCGCCGAGCACGCTGGCGCCCAGCAGGTCGCGACGATTGACAGGTCGATGGGAACCGGATTTCGGGTCGGACACGTTAGCTCCTTGAGTTCAGAGGGCTTCGGATACTTCGAGTGCGACGCGCTCGGCGGATTCCATCGCGCCTTCCATGCCGCGGTTGGCGCGCGCCGTATGTTCGCCGCAGAAGTGGATACGACCGTGTGGCGCGCTCATTTGTCGGGCAAAGCGCCGGATCTGTCCGGGTCCGAACACCGCCCAGTCGCCAGCGGCAAATGGATCCCGTCCCCAGGAGTGCATCCAGCCGCCTGCTAACGCGCCCCGCGCGGCGGGACGCAAGCGCTCGATTTCCAGGCGCACCAGGCGGATCGCCTCCTCGGGTGGCAGTCGGTCAATCCACGTAGCCGTCTGGCCGCGCGGATTGGCGACGATGGCGGTCACGTCGTCGGGATTCTTGCCAAATCGTTGCGCCGAGATCGTGCCGGCGATGCCGTCGGTCCACATCGTCGGGCTGAGACCGTCCTCTTCCCAAAAGCGCCGTTTCGGCGTGAAGAAGATCAGCGTGTTCTGCATGTAAGGCAGGTTGTTGACCGCCTCGGCCTGCGGCGCGGGCAGCACCGGATCGATATGCACGTGGCGCAACACGGAAAACGGCAGCGAGCAGATCACCTGTTTCGCGCGGTAACGGGTTCCGTCGCGGCAGTCCACGGTCACCATCGAGCCGTCGTCGCGGAGGGCCACGACCTCCTGATCCAGCCGGACCTCGCGCTTGAGCTTGCGGGCCATGGCCGCGGGCAGCTGGTAATTCCCGCCGTCGATGGACAGCGCCGCGTTGGAACCCTGCGTGACGGCCTTGACCCAGGCATCGTTGAACATGGATTGCAGCGCCGATACGTCGAAAGCCGAGGAACCGAAATAAGGATTGGTGCTCCAGCACAGCTGGATCACGCGCTCATCGAGCCCGCGCGCCGCAAGCCAGTCGTGCAGCGATACATCCAGATCGGCGTGCGCACCGTCGAGCCAGGCATCAGCCGATTGCAGTGGATTGTTGCGAGCGAGGTAAGCACCACCAAATTCCCAGGGAAATCGCCCGCGCGAGTCCGCAGGCAGCGGGTTGGCGCTCGAGGTCGTCCAGGCTTCGCGTGAGATGATGTCGGATCCCAGCACCAGTTCCATCTTCGGATAGCGGACGCGCAGCGGCGCGGTATCTAACAACGGCAGCTGCAGGGACTTCACCCGGTCCAGCACCCGGCCATAGCCGGCGGCAAAACCATTGCCACCGACCTCCGGAAAGCCCGGCCGGTCCGTCAGGGTGTAGACGCGCCCGCCGATGCGGTGCCGCGCTTCGATCACCTGCACCTGTGCGCCGAGTTCCTCCAGCAGCAGTGCCGACTGCAGGCCTGAAAGGCCCGCCCCGATGACCAGCACATCCACCTTCTGCGGCGCTTGCGAGCGGGTCCTGACAGCCGCAGCCTGCGCCTGCAGGACAGCGCTCATGGCCGGCAGTGCCGCGCCAGCGGCCAGTCGCGCAGTGAATTGCCGGCGATTCAGCGACATGGCGGGCTAACGTTTCGGGCGGCGGTACGCCGGCAGCCCGCGCAGGATCGAGTTGACCAGAAATGCATGATCCCAGTTGTCGACGGTCTGTCCATGTCGAAATATAACCAGCTGCTCGGACGGCACCATGTAAATGACCCGGAACCCGCCCCCTTCCATCATGCGCACATCCTTGGCGAGATAGGGCTCCGATTGCGGCAGGATACCCGGCTGGCCTTCAAAAAAGCTGCGCTTGGCGACGTAGGGACTGCCGAGCCAGAGGCCAAGCCCGTGGCTTGGATTGCGCGGCGACGGCGTGGCCATCATTTTCACCCAGCCGGCCGGCAACACCTGCCTGCCCTGCCACCGGCCGTCCTGCAGCACCAGTACGCCGAGGCGCGCCCAGTCGCGCGGCGTCGCCCGCATGCAGCACATCACCCGTGCGACACCGCCCGGACGGTCCATCTGAAATGTCGCATCCGAGGCGCCGATCGGTCCCCACACGCGCTCGGACAGCAGCGTCTGGATTGGCATACCTAACGCGCGTTCGATCACCAGCGCCAGCAGCTGCATGTTCTCCTGCGCGTATTCGAAGCGCGTTCCGGGCGGGTTCACGTACTGGTATGCAAGCGCCGCCCGCACCACGTCGCCGCAATAGGCAAGGCACAGGTCCTTGTTGCCCGCAATGATGTCGAGTCCCAGTTGTGGGGCGACCTCCAGGCCCGAGACCTGCTGGCCGAGTTGCTGGACGGTGATCCGCCCGCGCGGATCGTCGCGCCATTCGGTGATGAACTTGCCAATCGGATCGTCGAGCGCAACCTTGCCCGCCGCCACTGCGAACCCCAGCAGCATCGGCGTGACGCTGCGCGTGATGGCGCGGCCATTCACGAGTTCATCGGGACGCACGCCGTTCCAATAGCGTTCGAGCTGCACCACACCGCGATGCACGACGATGAGCGCGCCGGTCTTGTGCGCGGCTGCCCAATCGGCCGCCTCGGTCAGTGCGGCGGCAGCGATGCTGGTACGGCCCGCCGCGGCGGCTGGCAAAAACGCCGCAGGTGCGCCGCGGATCACGGCATCGGGCCAATAGAAATAGGCCTCGGGTTCGTAGACGTCCTTGGGACGCGACGTCATACGCCACCAGAACATCGGGTCGCTGTAAGTCGGGTCGCGCAGCGCTACCTCAGGATCGACGACTCCCGCGGGCATTTTTGCGTTGGTCTCCGCGGCGCGGACCTCGCCGGCGCCTGGCACGACCATGAGCCATGCGCAGGTGAAAACAACGGCCACGCTGCGCCCCACCCGTCGCCACCGATTTCGCAGGCCGATCATTTCGGAGGGCTCCCATTGAGCACGCGCTCCGGATTATCGAGCACGTCCGGATGGAGCCGGCGTGTTAGCTCCAGAAAATGCGCGGGACAGTCGGACCAGCGCTCTGCCTTGGCGCCGAAGCCGTTTTCCGCCGTGTGACCATTCACGCCTTCCATCTGCATCCAGGGACGAAAGCCGGAGAGCGCCGAATACGAGTAGTCGGCCGCAACCGACGGCGTGCCCGCATTGGCTAACGCCGCCGCCGCCGCGCGCCAGATCATCCATTCCCGGTAGAAAACCGTCGGAGGCTTCGTGCGATCGGGGTACACCCGGCCGTACTCGTCCGCTCGCAGCAGGACGTTATCGCCAACAGCCCACGCGGGACCGACCGAGCGCACGAGGTGAACCGAGGAGCGCGGCGCGAATTGGGAGGCATTCGCCCCGGCCTTCGCGGGCTCAAATTCCTCCCACTCATCGAGCGCCACCGCGAAGCGGACTTTGGTGGGGCCAGTTCGGTAACGCGGTACCTGCACCGTGCGGCCGGTCTGCGGCATCTTGACGGTATCCAGCAACTCGCCCGTGGCCAGGTCCGTGTAGTGCGCAACCTCGAGGTCCGTGACTTCGTAACGATTCTCGGCGATACGCTGCCAGCGCTGCATGGCGCCGGCGATAACGCCGCACAGCGGCACGATCTCCCCATCGATGACCGTCGAGCGCGTGGCATTCAGCCAGCCGAAAACGGTTTTGCCGTCGGTGCGGCCGCGCATGCGTGCCAAGGTTTCCAGCAGCGCCGTACCCGACAGGCGCGATGCCAGCGCTTCGGCGTTAGTCGCAGACTTGGCGTTAGGCGCAGACTGGGCGACCGTCGCCGACAAGGCCAGGCTTGACAGCATGCCCTTGAGACAGGCGCGGCGTGGAATGTGGTTGACCATGGCTATTCCCTCACTGCGACCCGCGTTAGCGAGGCCGCGAACTTGCTTATTTCACGATTGAACCGCTCAGGACTCTCAATGAAGACTGAATGACCGTCGGCGGGATACATGTCCAGGCGTGCTCGCGGCAGCGCTGCGACCAGTTGTCGACCCTCCGCCTCGTGCGCACTGGCGTCCTTGCCTCCGATCATGAGCAGCATGGGCACCGTCTGCAGAACCGGAATCAGATCCGTGTTGTCGAAGGGTTGCAGGTACATGCCGGCGCGCGCGGTCTGCGGCAGCAGCAGGCTCATCGCGGCGGCTCGCTCAATCCAGGGCGCCGGCATCGCGCGGGCAGTCAGGTATTTCGCCATCGCATGCGCCGCGCGCCACTTCCGATCGAGATCCGCGCTCGCCAGGTCGTCGCGAAGCCGCGCGAATTTGGGGTCGGGTGGTGGTGGCGGCTGGCGCATATCCGGCTTGGTCAGGCCGCCATAGGCCCCCGTCAGAACGATACCGCCGATGCCCTGTGTCCCGTGCACGCGCACGTAGTCGAGGACCACCAGCGTGCCGTATGACCAGCCGACTAACAGGGGTTCGCGCAGCTCGAGGCCGCGGATAACACTGTCCAGGTCGGCGGCCCAGATCGCCCGGCCTGAATACGCGTCCGAATTCCAGGGCTTGCCCGAATTTCCATGACCCCGCAGATCAAAGGCCACCAGGAAAAGCTTGTTCCGCAGCGACGATCGCAATTGATTTTCGAAGGCCACATAGCTCTGCCCGATGCCATGAACGAAAACCACGGGGCGAGCGGCCCGGTCGCCCGTTGTCACGACATTGAGCGGCACGCCCTGGGCGCCCGCCACGATTCTGAACTCGAGTGCGGGCTCGGCGGCCCGGGCAGCGCGCGGCGCCAAGACGGCCAGGAACATCCATGCCGCGACAGCCAGCATGCACACCCGGAATTTTTTGTTAGTCATCGTAGCGCCCTATTCCCTGATGTTCGCCGCAAGGCTGCGCAACGGCGCCATGCCGCCATAGATGAGTGCGGCGCCGGACGACAGCAACAGCAACGATGCCGCCACCAGCGAGTACCTGACCAGTTCGTTGGCACCGAAGAGATAGTCCGTAAACAGGGCGACCACCGCTGGCCCGCCGGCCTGGCCAATCAGATTGGCGGCCAGCAGGTAGCCGGCAACCACCACGGCACGCATCCGCGGGGGACATAGCACCGGCAGCAGGCTGGGACCGGCGCCAAAGGCCAGCGTGCCAAAAAAAACTGCCGCGGCCAGGCATGCAACCGATCCAGCGGTGTTGTCGATCACCGAAAAGGTTGCGGCGAACGGCAAGGAGCCCAGCGCCGAAATCATCGCCACGCGCAAATGCGCGTCCAGCCACCCGGCACGCTGCAAGCGTCCGACCAGCCAGCCACCCGCGGTCACGCCTCCGGTCCCGCAAATGAGAAATATCAGGCCGTAGGTGTAACCGACGTCGCTCGGCGTCCAGCCATGGTTGCGGATGAAATGCGCCGGCACCCAGGCGCCGAGCGCAAACTGGTTCGCAGCTAACAAAGAGATACCGCCGAAAACCGCCCACATGATACTGCGATGCTGCGCGCAGAAATCCAGCACCTCGCGCAGGCTGGGCTGGTCCGGATCCTGCGCCGCTGGGCGCCGGCGCCGTAGCGGTTCGCGAACGGTCGCCAGCAACACGAGCGCCATGATGGCCCCAGGAATCGCGGCCAGGACAAATGCCGCCTGCCAGGTGCTGAGGTGGCCGATGAATGGCAAGGCGGTAAGTTCGATCGTCCCCAGCCAGGCGATCACCGCGCCGCCGGCGAGCAGCGCCAGGCCCGAGCCGACGAAACTCGCACTGGTAACGATGCTCAGCGGCAGCGCGAGTCGCGACGGACGAAACATATCCGCGACCATCGAAAATCCGGCCGGGGTCAGCACCGCCTCGCCGACCCCGACGCCGACGCGGGCCACGAAGAACTGCGTAAAGCTGCGCGCCAGGCCACAGGCGGCGGTCGCGAGAGTCGCGAGCATCATGCCGGCCGCAATCAGGATCTTGCGCGGGCCCGAGTCGGCAAGCCGCCCCAGTGGTATCGCGGCGGCCGCGTAGAACAGCGCAAACGCCAATCCCTGCAGCAGGCTGATCTGCGTATCGGAAATCTGCAAATCCCGTTTGATGTCCTCGACCAGCAGATTGATGATTTGCCGGTCGACGAATGCCGCCATGCTGCAAAGACACAGCAGCAGCACGACATACCAGCCCTGGCTCGCGGACGGCCATGGATGGTCCGGTGCGGTCGTCGCTGAACTGGCGTCCGGAATCACGACGTCAGCTGCGCGCCGCGGCCAGCAACAGGTCCGAGGCTTTCTCGGCAATCATGATGGTCGCGGCATTGGTGTTGGCGGCAATCAGGCGCGGCATGATGGATGCGTCGACGACCCGCAGATTTTGCACGCCATTTACCTCCAGTTCGGGACTCACCACCGCACCCGGATCCACGCCCATGCGACAGGTCCCGACCGGATGATAGCCGAGAGACGTGGTGCGCCTCAGGTATTCGAGCCACTCCGCGTCGGTTTGAATGCCCGGACCCGGCAGGCACTCGTTCTTGACCCACGGCTTGAAGGCCGCGCTGGCTAACAAACGGCGCGCGAGCCGGGCCCCGGTCAGCTGCCGGCGCAGGTCCTCGCCATCAGCTAACAAATGATGCTCGATGCGCAGCGGCGCATCGCTGGCTGCTGATCGCAGACTGACACGGCCGCGCGCGCGTGGGTGGCAGGCGTTCACCACCACGGTCACGGCGGGCTTGTCATACGGGATCACGCCCTTTTCATCGAAGCCAAAGGCGAACGGTCCGAACAGCATCTGCAGATCAGGCGCGGGTTCCGCGGCGGACGAACGCACGAAACCCACGGCGTGGGGGTACGGACTGGCCACCGGTCCGCGCCGGGTCAGGAGCCAGCGCAGCAGGTGCAGCCCCGCACGCCAGCCCGAGTTTTCGACGTTATACGTGGACACGTTAACGTCGGCGCTCACCAGGGAGTTGGCGTGTTCCTGCAGATTGCCACCGACTTCGGCACGGTCTGCGACGACCGGGATACCCAATGCTGCCAGGTCCGCGCCCGGGCCGATTCCCGAGCGCAGCAGCAGCGCCGGCGAGCCCAACGTGCCCGCCGAGACGATCACCGTCGCGGCCGAAAATTCCACCGGCGTACCGTCATTGCGCCTGCCACGCACCCCGCGACAGCGTCGCCCGTCGAACAACAGCGACTCGACCGCGACCCGGGTCTCGATGCGCAGATTCGGGCGCGCTCTGACGGGATCCAGATAGCCACGAGCCGTGCTCCAGCGGCGACCCCAGTGCTGGGTCAGCTGCGGTACCCCTACTCCGGCCTGCTCGAGTCCGTTGTAATCGGCATTGGCTGCAATGCCACATTCAGTGGCAGCGGCCATGAACACCGCGGCCAGCGGATGCGTGGTGCGCAGTGGCGAGACATGCATCGGCCCGCTGCGACCGCGGACGGCAGGGTCGCCAAACTGGGTTTGTTCGGCGCGCTGGAAATAACGCGCGACTTCCTCATAGCTCCAGCCGCGATTGCCGACCGCCGCCCAGCCGTCGAAATCCTCGCGCGCCCCCCGCACCCAGAGCATGCCGTTGATGGAACTGGACCCGCCGAGCGTCTTGCCCGCCGGCCACAGATCGACTTTGCCGTGCCGGCTCGGGTCAGGTTCCGCGAGATGACACCAGTCAAAACGCGGGTTGCCGATTGCACGGGTAATGCCCGCCGGAATCTGCACCAGCGGCGAGCGGTCCGATCCGCCGGCCTCGAGCAGCAGCACGTTAGCTTTGCCGTCCGCGGACAGGCGGTTGGCCAGCACGCAGCCCGCCGACCCTGCCCCGACAACCAGATAGTCCCAGACGGTCACGGCGCGATCCCGCCACGGACGTGACCGTGGCCGCCAAGCCATGCATAATCCGCATGGCACTTATGGAACTGCGGCAACTTCGGCATTTTGTGGCGGCGGTCGACCTGGGCAACCTGTCCAAGGCCGCGGATCGCGTTGCGATCAGCCAGCCTGCCCTGACCCGCAGCATCAAGAACCTGGAAGACACGCTGCGCGTGCAGTTGCTGGAGCGCATGCCGCGCGGCGTGGTGCCGACCGAAGCGGGCCTCGCGCTCTATCACCACGCCTCGGTGGTGCTCAATGCCTGCCAGCAGATGACGCGCGAGGTGCGGGACCTGGAGCGCGGCATTACCGGTTCGGTCCGCCTCGGCATCGCCTCGATGTTCACGGATCATATCGTCAACGACGTTGTTGTTAGCCTGGCGGTCGCGCACCCACGACTCGCACTGGTGATCAATTCCGGCTTTTACGAAGACCTGATCCACAACATGAGCGACGGCCGCCTTGACCTGATATTCTGCAATTTCCCGCACGTCGCCGTCGCCTCCACTTTGCGGCACGAGCCGCTGCTCTTGGTCCGATCGCCGACGGTGGTCGGCGATCAACACTCACTCGCGCGTCGCAAACAGATCAGCCGCAGCGACCTGGTCGACCAGCGCTGGGTCACCATCGACCAGCCCCATGCGCTGGATACCCTGCAGTCGGCCTTCGCGGCCGAAGGGCTGCCCGGCCCCGCGAGCGTACTGCGCACCAATTCTCTCAATTTGATGATCGCCCTGGTCGAATCAGGCGGTTTTGTCAGCCAGATCCCCGAGCACCTCATCGCCCCGCAATTAGCCCGCGGCCGCCTGCGTACGCTGCCGATTACCAACGGCGCGGTCGAGCGCCGCGCGGGACTCATCTATCGAGAGTCCTCGCTGATCCGGCCTGGCGTTGCCTACGTGGTCGACAGCATCCGCCGGGCCTGCGCCAAATTCAGACCTGACCTGTTGCCGCACGGCGCGAAGCCTCCAACTCGCGATTGAACAGCGCATATTCATTGACCTGCGCCTGGCGGTTGCGACCCCAGCGGGTCGCGAACTCGCGCGGATAAATCGCGTCGCAATCGTCCCGCCGGCCGTCCTCTGACCAGACCAGCGGGCACAGCGGCCCCTGCGGCCGCTCGCCGGCAACCATTTCGTCCAAGCTAACACCGGCAAGATTGACGCAATCGGGACGCGGATCCCAGCGAATGTCGTCGCCAAAAATCCGGATCGACACCGCAATACGCCAGTCCGGGGCCGGATTGCCGGCCGAATAATGCAGCGTCCACGGATGCACCACTAACAGGTCGCCGGGCTGCATGTCCCAGGTCAGGAAGCGGACGTTAGGGTCCTTGCGCATGGCCTCGCCGTCCGGGTGCGGCGCCCGATCATCCGGCTTGATCATCTTGCGCGCGTTCGGTGAAAACAACCAATAACGCACATCCTGGGTATGCGAGCCGGCA
The DNA here is from genome assembly GCA_036786925.1 of Steroidobacteraceae bacterium. Classification (GTDB taxonomy): domain Bacteria; phylum Pseudomonadota; class Gammaproteobacteria; order Steroidobacterales; family Steroidobacteraceae; genus UBA964. The sequence goes on along the minus strand of DAIQQI010000042.1, from coordinate 598 downwards.
ATGCACTCGAGAGAGTTCGCGCGGGTAACCGGCGTCAGCGGCATCCACAGACTCGGCACCATCTTGCCGCTGACCGGCCAGCCCATGCGATCGGTGTGCCAGATGGTTTTTTCCGCGGAATTCGGCGCCTTGACGAACATTTCATCAAAAAAGAAATGTGCCTCTTTGGAACGCATGACCTGGCAGGCCGCCTCGGCCAGCGGCGACTGAAACGCCAGCTGGCGAAACTCCGGGCTGACCCGCGCCATGTAGCGCCCCGGATAGTTGGGCAGCAGCCCCATATCGTCCTTGTCGACCGCGATGCGCTTGGCCACGGGCAGCAGCAGGTCGACCCATTCCCGGTTACAGACGTCACGCAGCACCACCGCGCCATCGCGCTCGTAGTCGTCGATGTCCTGCTGGCTAACGGCACGAAGCGGCGAACGATTGAGGGCCATGGGCTGAATCCTGGTGTAGTGCCGACGCGGGTCCGAGCGCCGGATGTCATTCAAACAAGCCCAGCCCATGCGGGCCAATCAAAACGACATTCGCTCCCATAGACAATCTGCATGGCACGCGGGCAACAACGCATTGGCGCTACGGCGGCCGGCCCGCGACA
>DAIQQI010000277.1:0-4514 GCA_036786925.1 Steroidobacteraceae bacterium | reverse complement strand
GCTCCGGCAGGCTCGCCTGCCAGGCTCAGTGAGCTAACAAACCCGCTTCACGGCGGAACTGCAACCGGCTGCGGCGGCGTCACGAACTGGTGGGCGCGAAACATCTCGTAGGCGGTCTGGTAATAGGCGACGGTCAGCGCGTCGCGGTCCGGGTCTGGCGTCCCGGGACCGTACTCGCCGGTTGCGGGATCGTAGGATTCGTTCTTGAGCGTCTTGCGCAGCCCGAGGATGGTCATCTGGTTGTCGCGCATCAGCGCGGCATTGTGATTGTGGCTGAAGAAGGCCACATGTGTTTCCGGCGGCGTATTCAGCACATCCTGGCCGAAGAACGGCGCTGAGTATCCGATACCTAACAAGCCGAGCGCCGTCGGAGCAATGTCGATCTGCGTGGTCAGCGATTCGTGCACGCCGGGCTTGAGGTGCCTGGGCGAATAGAAAAGCATGGGGATGCGGTAACTGCCGATCGGAATCTCCGCGCGCCCGTAGACCCGCGCGCCGTGATCCGCGACGATGATGAACAGCGTGTCGTCAAACCACGGTTTCTTGCGCGCGCTTTCGATGAAGTAATTCTTGGCAAAGTCGGCGTACCGGACACCGGACTCGCGGCCGCCGCCCTCGGCTTTGACGCCGGGAACGCCTTCCCGGAAGGTGAAGGGCTTGTGATTGGAGGTATTCATCACAATGCCGAAAAAGCGCTTGCCCTGGCTGTTGAGCCCATCGAAGTGTTTGAGCGCGGTGTCGAACAGGTCTTCATCGGACACGCCCCAGATATTTTCAAAGCGCGTTGGCCCCGGAATCTGCAGCCGGTCGACGACTTCGAAGCCGTTGCCGGCGTAGAACCGATTCATGTCGTCGAAGCTGCCGTAACCGCCATAGAAGAACGTGGTTTGATAGCCGTTGGCGCGCATGATCGCGCCCCAGTTGGCAATGTTGTCGCTGCCCGGCCGATGCAGGATCGACACGGTGGGAATCGGCGGGATCGATGAGGTGATCGCTTCCAGCCCGCGCACCGTGCGGTTGCCCGACGCGTACATCTGCCGGAACCACAGGCCGCCCCGCGCCAGGCGATCAAAGGCCGGGGTCCAGTCGCGGTCCGAGCCATACAGCTTGCTGAACTCGGCGCCGAATGACTCGCTCGCCAGGATCACTACATTGAGTTTGCCGAGACCCTGAGGATTGGCCGGCACGTCCCGGACCAGCCAGCCGTTAGCATCGCGGCGCAAGGTCCCCGGCCCGGCGCTCAGTTGCTGTTCGAGCCGCGCGACGTTGTCGCGGGTTGGGCGGGTAACGTACCAGGGGTGATACTCGATTTCGCTGGTGCGCAGGGCCCGGAAGAAACTGGACGGGCCATTGATTGCGAGTTCGTTCGCGACGCGATCGCGCGAGCGCGCCAGCAGGCTGGTATCGAAGAACGCGATCGCCAGCAGCAGCGCGGCGACATAAACGCCAAACACGCGGCTGCGGGCCGCAAAGCGCGAAGTCACCTGCTGGCCGCGCAGCACCTGCGCGCGCAGCGCCCAGACGCTCGCGACGGCAATCACGCCGGCTGCGGAGAAGATCGCGCCTAACGGATACTCGGCGCGGATGTCGCCGATCACTTCGGTCGGGTAGAGCAGGTAGTCGACCGAGACGATGTTGAAGCGCGACGTGAACTCCTCGAAGAAGAAATATTCCGCCGCCACGACGAAACCGAGGAAGAACAGGAACAGCGCGCCGCAGCCCAGCAACACCCAGCGCATCCACCTGGACACGTACCAGCGATCGCGCACGAGCCAGCTGAAAAACGTGAACGGCGCGAGCAGATAGAGCGCCTGCACGGCGTCCGCTGCCAGTCCCACGGGCAGCAACCACAGCAGCTGCGGGGCACCGACGCCGGCGTCGCGGCCAAAGGCAAACCACAGCACCACCCGCAGCAAGCTGCTGGCGACCAGATACCAGATCGCAAACGTCAGTACCGGCCGGAAGCGCTGCAGCGCGGCTCCGAAATCCTGGGTCATCAGAAACTCCGCTTGGTCTGCACCAGAATCTGCAGTTTATCAATAGACGGGTCCCCATTGAGCGGATACGCCAGATCGATATGCACCACATTGCCGAGCGCCGAGCGGGCATTGCCGAGCCGCAGCCCGACGCCGGCGTCCGCCAGCCAACCTTTGTTAGGCGTGTTGGTCGCGTCCTGCCCGTAGATCCGGCCGACGTCGATAAACGCGGCCGCACCCACGTGCACAAGGCGGAACGGGTACCAGTCGGTGTACAGGCGCTGCTCGAGCGTCAGCAACACACGGCTCTTGCCGGACTGATAGCGCAGTGGATAGCCGCGCAGGCCGTCCTCGCCGCCCAGGATCAGTTCGCGATCGGCATCGAGGCGATTGGTCCAGTCGCCGCTCAGGCGGGCGTAGAACGTCATGCGGCGGCCATTGCGCCGGTACAGGCGCGTATCGAAAGACATCAGCACGTTCTCGGCCTGGCCACTGCCAAAGCGGCCGCTCAGGTTGCCGTCGACGAAGACCTGCGACTTCTCGGACAGTCGCCAGCCGCGGTGGGCGCCAAATCCGAGCAGCGCGGCGTCGCGATCGCTGCCCAGGGCGTTGGCAGCCACGCCGAGTTGCGCACTGAACAGCCGCCCGAACTGCTGGTCCTCGCTGCGCTGGATCTGGTCCAGGTTGTTGGCCACCGAGAAATCATCTTCCAGCCATTCGACGCGTACATAGGGATATGCAAGGCGCCGGTTCTGTGGCACCGGCAGGGTCGACAAGCCCGGAATGCTGGCGAACTGATTGTCGTCGTAACGGACACCCGCAATGGTCCGACGCACCCAGCTGTTGCGCAACCCCTTGGACCAGCCGCCGAATACGTCCGCGTAGCGGCGCTGCACATCGTAGCGGTCGATGGCGGTGCCGAGGGAATAACGATCGTGCTGGCTGTCTTCGGACGCCAGCGTGAACCCGGCGCTCCAGCGGGAATACAGCGCGAAGAACGGCCGCTCCGCTGACAGGTAAACGGTACGGCCGTCATCGGTGTCGGCAAGCTCGATGGCGTCGGTCCAGCGGGAACCGAGCACGTTGGGGTCGCTCCAGCGCAGATACTGCGTGGTGCGATCGACATTCTTGGAATAGCCAAACGCCAGACGTTTCCCGAAACCTAACAGATTGTAGTCTTCGATCTCAATGCCGCTGGTGTTCTTGCCGCCCGACCGCCCGAATGAGACGCCGGGATTCAGTGTCCAGACATCGTGTGAATGGACTTCGATGTCGACCAGCCCGTCATGATAGGCCACCGCGCGCACCTCGGGTTCGCGCAGGAAACGCAGGCGCCGCATGTTGCGCGCCGTCTCATCGAGCAGCCGGCGCGAATAAAGATCACCCTCCTGGAACAACAGCTGCGCGCGCAGCGTCGACTCGCGCGTTTCGACATGCAGGCGATTCGCCCACCGGTACACTGCCTTGTTCTCGCGGGGATCATCCAGGTCGAATATGTCGAGCGACACGATCTTGATGGAGCCGATGCGCGCGCCGGCCGCTTCCAGTTCCGCGTCGGTCGGCATGGGGTTGTCGGCCCAGGCTGCGGGGACGCCACACAGCAAAGCGCCCAGGCACGCTGCCCAAAAATTTTTCATCGCTGACTCTTTCTCAAGGGTAATTATTATAGACCGGCGAACGGCCGCCAAGTTGCATCAAACCGCCGGTAATCCCAGCCATTCGTAGCCGTCCGGCGCCCGGAACCGGCAGGCCACTTCGCCGAACTCGTCCGGGCCCGCGCCTAACGATTCGGCGCCGAGGCCGGCGAGCAAGTGGCGGCCAGCATCTGCCACACCGAAACCCGTGTGACGCAGGCTGTACAGGTTGTAACCATCGTCACCCGGCGCGGTCTGAAAGTCCGATTCATGGCCGGGTTCGAGCACGAACGCGCGCAGCCGGCCCGGCAGCTGGCCCGGGCCCGGCAGCGACCGCGGATCATCGAAGTCATGCTCCACCAGCGCCTCGCCCGGATAGAGCGGAAACAGTTGCGTCGCGACACTCTGCGGGTCGTAGGCCACCCGCCTCTGGCTCATCGCCCTGAATCCTAACAAGGGATAGAACCGCAGGGTGTCGGCCCTGGCCGCGGCAACCACGATGCCCGCATGCGCGACTTCACTGGCGCCTAACAAACTGGCCGGATCCGGCGTGCCGTAGAGCGGCACATCGATGCCATGACGCGCCATCAGTACATGGCGATAGTGCGGCGTCAGCACCGCATGATTGATCGACGCCGAGCGGGCATCGACACTGTGAATCACCGGCCCCGCAATCCTGGTGCCGGCGAGCGTCTTCTGCAGATACCGCCCCCAAACCAGTGCCGGCGTAATGTCATCGGTGCGATGTACGGTCCAGCGGCTGCCGGCGCTACGCAGGGGAGCGGATCCCAGACCCGGACCGGCCGCTTCGCTCCATTGCTGCAGACGGATCAGGCCGCTGCTGGCGCCGCCGTGCCCCAGACGCGCCGCCTGCAGCGCACGCTGCCGGCCGTATAACGAGTGC
>DAIQQI010000276.1:0-4525 GCA_036786925.1 Steroidobacteraceae bacterium | reverse complement strand
TGCTTCCACTTCGCAGTTCATCGAAAGCCGACTCCATTTTCGGCAGCGTGGGCTTCAAGATCACGGACGCGCTGGACGTCAGTGTTGAGGCACGTCGCCAGAAGGACATACAGACCAGTGGCGTCGGTAGCGCGACCCAGCTCTCCGTCGAGACCACCGCGACGCTGCCCCGCGTGCTGGCGCGCTATGCGCTCAGCAGCGAGACCAACTTTTTCGTCAACTACGCGAAGGGTAACCAGCCAACCCAGGGCTACGCGACCTTTTTCCAGCTAACACCCGCGCAGCAGGTCATCGCGTCGGCTAACGGCGTAAACCCGAATGCCCCCGAAGCCGAGATCAAGAACTACGAGTTCGGCATCAAGCATCGCGAGGATGACGGGCGCTGGTACCTCAACGCGTCGGTCTACTATCTCGAATGGGTCGGGCGCCAGGGCGTGCGCACGGTTCAGGTCGACCTCAACGGCGACGGCGTCATCACCAACCTGCCGGCACCGGCGGGTGAGAACTTCAATGCCGTGCCCTTTGCGGCCGGCGACAGCAATACCCGGGGCCTGGAACTCGACGGCGCGCTCAAGGTCGGGTCGCATTGGACCGTCGGCGGCTCGGCGGCCTACGCGAAATCGAACATCACCAAGGCCTTGAACGAAACGATCCCCTTGCGCTTCCTTGGGGTCACGGACGCCAAGGGTTTCGAATTCCCGCTGGTGCCCAAGTTCAGTGGCTCCGCCTACACGCAGTACGACACGGCTCTCACCGACTCGCGCGATTTGTATGTGCGCGCCGATGTGACCTACATCGGCAAGCGCTACGACACTATCGCGAACTTCGCCTGGGTCCCGCCCCAGGTGCGCGCCAATCTGCGCGGCGGCGTGCGCACCGACAAGTGGGACGTGTCGCTGTGGGTGAACAACCTGTTCGATGACGACACCCTGGAAGCCTCGCGCTACAACAGCGACAGCGCGGCGGATCCGTTCTTCTTCCAGCTCGCGGCATCGGAGGCGGTGTTGCCTCGCAAGCGCCAGATTGGTGTCACTGCAACGATGCGTTTCTGACGCGCTGGCGGCGATGAATCGTCGCGGCGTACTGGGATTTGGTGTTGGCATCGCGGCGCTGCTGGACGCAGCGCCGGCGATGCTGCCGCTCCCTGCGTTGGCCTCGGCATCCCGGCCGGGAGGCGCGAAGCTGGATCTGGCCTCGGCCGACGGCAACGTGCTGGCGATGGCCAAGCTAACAGGCGATCTGGCCGGCGCGGGGATCAAGCACGGCTACTACAGCGGCGTGCTCGCCGGGGTGGTCCCGGGCGAGGCGGTACGCGAACTCGTGGGCATCATCGGCCTGTCGAGTGCGCGGCTCAGCAGGCTGCCCGACGAGCCCGGCTATCTCGTGTTGCAGAAAGAAGTCGGGTTTTTCACCGACCTCGCGACCGGCGCGGTGCTGGATCGCTGGCGCAATCCCTACAGCGGCGAAGAGGTCGAGCCATTCCATATCGCCAATCCTGCGGTCAACCGCTTCATTCGCCCGGTCATCAAGGATGATCGATTTTATGATCGGGTCGAGGGCACGGCGCCGAAACAGCGGCCGTTCGTGCTGCCCTGGCGGGTGGCGGGCGATCGCGCCTACGTCGAGACGCGCACCCATTTCTGGGCTAACAACCCGCTGGACCCGGCCGTCTGGGTGCGTGAATCCACTGGCGCCCGGATCCAGGTGTCGGATTTCATGAGCTACTCCGCGAGTTACCGCGCCTTGTCGGATCCCAAAGCGAGCAGCGTCGACTACTGGGGCCACTGGGTGCATGTCAGGCCGTGGCAACCGTGGATGCTGATGAGTGTCGCGCCCGGGCACTGCATGTACAGCGCCATCACCGGCAGTGCGCGGACACTGGACGAAATTCCCGCTAACATCCTCGCAATCGCGCGCGAGCGGACACCGGAATTCCTGGTGCCGTCGACCGAGCGCCGCACCAGCGAACCCTCGATGATCCGTTACATGCGCGAGCGCAAACCCGCGCCGTTGCCCACGAAAGGAAACTGAATCATGCTGCCGTTGCTACGCTCATTTGTTGCCACAGAGTCCGAGGTAGTCGATTCCGGCCGGCGCGAACTGCTCGGCGCAGCACCCGCTGCTTTCTTGTTAGGTGCCGGTGCGCTGACGGCGGCGTCGCCGGCGGATGCAGCTGGCACGAAACCCGCGGGAGTCCATCCGATCGAATCGTCGTTCGTGGAATTTCCGGACGAGCTGAGCCAGTTTCGCGCCCACATGCGTTTCGAGCGCGACCTGCGCGACCAGGCCGAGGTGACCTCCTGGTACCACTTCACGCAGTACCTGGTGGCGCCAGGCTTCAGGCCCACGCCGATCATCCGTTTCGAGGGCCTGGAATACTCTTACTTTCGCCGCGTTGGTCCGCAGGTCTGGCGTGTTCACGGCCATAACATGTCCTTCCCGCGCGACGTCCACAGCGGCAAGTTCTCGGATAAGGCCTTGAATCCGGTGACCGGCGAGAGCATCAGCGTCGAGCCCATGTTTCTGACCGGCGATCCCGGACACCTGCAATCCCCCAAGGGCTTTCTGCCCATGGAACGCCGTGAAGTGCGCTGGACGCCGTTGGATGCCATGTTCCGCATCGAAGGCGAACTGATCAAGATGGAGCAGGCCCGGCCCGCACCCGAGAGCTGGCCGAAAATGTTCATCGAGAGCTCCTGCAGTTTCGTACCGCGACGCGAATTCGACAATGCGCGGATTACGTCCTTGCTCTATCAGACCTCGGGGTTCTACATTTTCCCGTATCCCAAATGGATGAACATGGGCGAGCGGCCCGGGCACATGCTGGGCTTCTGGAGTGGCCGCAAGATACGCGGCGTGCGCGAGCTGCCGGCAGAATTTCGCGCCCGGGCGCAGAGCGACCGGCCTGATCTGCTCGAACCGCTCTGGGAGGTTTTTAAAAAGCCCGTACCGGAGGCCTTGCGCGCGGCGCTGACCTGACGACTCTGCCGTCGCGGGCTGGATCGGCGCCGTTGTAACGACGCCGATCCGGTTGTGGCAGCTCAGTCTCTCAATCGAAATCGAAAGACACGCGCAGTCCAAACTCCCGCTTCGAAGGCAGCGCGACACCCAGGCCCTGCGTCGAGAAGCTGGTCAGTGGCTGCAGCGACAGGTCGGCGAGCCGGTAGACGTAGTCCCAGGTCGTGTCATTGGTCACGTTGTTCGCGTAGAACTCGACCGACAAATTGTCCTTCTGCACGCCGGCACGCAGGAACAGCCGTGTGAAACTGTCGCTCTGCGTGACGTTGACGTCGCTGTCCCAGATCCGCCCCTGGTAGCGCAGGTCACCACGCACGAACCAGTTCCAGTTGCCGTTGAGCGGCGCCTTGTAAGTGGAGGTCAGGGCTGCGACGAGGTCCGGTGTCTTGGCGAGCGTGTTGCCGTCAAACCGGCGCGGCGGAGCGGTTGCCGGGGGCACGGGGCCGGTCCAGGTCGCAAACGTCGTGTTGTAGTACTTGTCCCAGGTAGCATCGTTGTATGTCAGTGCGAGACCGGCGCTCCAGCGGTCGGTCAGTGCGCCATCGACGTTTAGCTCGATGCCCTTGACGGATGCATCATTCGGCAGAGTCTGGAACGAACCCGAGACCGCGAAAGGACAGGCCGGCGTGAGCTGAATCAGCGGTGGACCGTTGCAGGACGCCGGATTGAACACAGAAGACGTCGTCGTGCGGTTCTTCCACTTCGAGTCGTAGAGCGCCACGGTATATCGCAATCGGCCGTCCAAAAGTGTCTGCTTCAGACCAATCTCAACGCTCTGCAGCTCAGGCAGGATCGAGTAGTCGCTGATGCCCGGGTAGAGGTTTTCAAGGAACCGCTTCTGATCCGGTGTCGCCTGGACGTAGCCCGAGTTCAACGTCAGCGGCTGCACGCCCTCAGAATAGCTGGCGTAGAAATTGGAGCCCTCGAACGGCTTCCAGCTCAGTGACACGCGGGGCATCGTCCGCTTGGTCTTATTTTTGATCTCCGCATTGGTGCCGCGGACAATCGTCGTAATCTCATCGGTCTGGTAGCGCGCATCGGCGCTCAGCGTCAGCGTGTCGATGATGTCCCAGTCGACAGACGCATAGACAGCCGGAACGCGTGACTGGTTGTTGATGAAGTTGCCGGTGTTCAGCACGTAGGCAGTCGCGCCAAAAGCGGCATTCAAGTCGACCTGCGAAAACCGCACCGTCGAACGGAAGTAACTGGCGCCGACCAGGGCGCGCACTTTCTTTTGCGGGTCAGTCGACAGCCGCGCGTCAATTGTCATGTCGGACGACAGGAACGGCTGGATGTTCTGGAAATTGAAGACCCTCGTACGGTCCAGATCCCAGGCTGCCACCGAGTCGGCATTGTTGTAGCCAGCATTGAAGTCCAGGCTCCAGTCATTCGAAAACTTGTAGCCTGCCTGGCCGGCGATACGGTACGAGTCGCGGCGCATCCCCATATGATTCAGCGTCGGTGCCTGGCTCAGGAACGGATCGCCTAACGTGTTGCTGATTTGCGG
>DAIQQI010000275.1:0-4542 GCA_036786925.1 Steroidobacteraceae bacterium | reverse complement strand
CGGGGCCCCTGCGCCGGCTGCCTGACGACTGGCAGGTGCCGGCCGCAGATTCCGTGCTTGATACTCAGGTGCGCGCTGCGGGCGTCCCGCGTCCCGAGCAGGAGCCGGAATTCGACTGGGCCGGTATTGAATCTCGCCATATCGGCACCGTGCTGCATGCAGCACTGCAACGAATCGCCGAGTCGGCGCGAGCGCAGGGTGCTTTACCGACGGGACTGCCGGACGATCCGCTGTGGGCGGCCGAGCTGCGCGCCCTCGGCGTTGCCCCGGCACGGCTTGCCGGGGCGGTCAGCCGCATCGGCAACGCGTTGCGCGCGACCCTCAAGGATGAGACCGGCCGCTGGATCCTGGATCCTGCGCACCGCGAAGCGCAGTGCGAGCAGGCGCACAGCGGCCTGCTGGACGGTGAATTGGCCGCCATTGTCGTCGATCGATACTTTGTCGATCGCGAGGGCCGGCGCTGGGTCATCGACTACAAATCCGGGCAGCACCTGGGTGGTAAAATCGCCGAGTTCCTGGACAACGAAAAGCGCCGTTATCAGCCACAGATGGCGCGCTACTGCCGTTTGTTAGCCCAGCAGGGCGCGCCGGTGCGCGCAGCGTTGTATTTTCCGATGATGCAGCAGATCGTGACCTATGAATGAGGAGCCTGACTGAAATGGAAATTCGCAGAGCGGCGGAACGCGGCAGTGCCGAGTTCGGCTGGTTGCATTCGCGGCATACGTTTTCTTTCGGCCAGTACCGGGATCCGAAGCAAATGGGGTTTTCGGACCTGCTCGTGATCAACGACGACCGGGTTGAACCGGGCCAGGGATTTGGCACGCACCCGCATCGCGATATGGAAATCTTTTCCTTTATTCTGGAGGGCGCGCTCGCGCACCGGGATTCGATGGGCACCGGCTCGACGATCCATCCCGGTGAAGTGCAGATGATGAGCGCCGGCACGGGCATCACACACAGCGAATTCAATGCCTCACAACAGGAACTGGTGCACTTCCTGCAGATCTGGATCGTGCCTGACAGGAAAGGCGTGGCGCCGCGTTATCAGCAGAAGCAGTTTCCCGATGCCGAAAAACGCGGCCGGCTGCGACTGGTCATTTCACCGGACGGCGCCGATGGCTCACTCTCTGTCTATCAGGACACGCGGGTCTATTCGGGGCGGTTCGACGGCGCAGAATCGGCCGAGCTGAGGCTGCCGGCAGAACGATTCGCCTACGTGCATGTTGCCAGGGGCGAGATCGCGGTCAACAATGAACTGCTGCAGGCCGGCGATGGCGCGCGCCTGCGACGGGAGCAACGCCTGCATCTGGCGCGCGGTCGTGGCGCCGAGGTCCTGATCTTCGACCTCAGGCCTAACGAACTACCATGATCTCGCGCCGGCTGTTGCTGCAGTCGCTGCCGGCTACGGTGCTGGCCGCAGGGTCCGGTCCGGCCAGCGCCGCGCTCAAGCAGCGCAGCTATCGCGGCGCCATGCGCTACTCGCTGGGCTCGCGCGACAACGGACGTGAAAGTTTCCTGGTGACCGTGCAGCCTGACGGGCTGCGCACGCTGCGCGCGCAGTGCGAGCTGGATGACGATCAGCTGTTGCGTGACGTCACGCTGACGGTGGATGCGGACTGGCGGCCGGTGACCGCATTTATCCAGTTGACGATCGCCGGCAAGTTCGCCGGCGCAACCTGGTACCGCTTCGCGCCCGACGAAATCGTCGTCGAAGGCTACAACGCCGTTGCCGGGGGCATCTCACAGCGAGTGCCGCTGACGCGGCCGGCCGACGCGTTTGGCGCGCATCCGATACACGGCGACGCGTGGAATCTGGCGCGACTGCGACTGGCCGGCGGTCGGCCCATCAACGCGCCGCGCTACACGAGTTCGTCAATGTCTAACGGCGCTTCGGGCCCGGGCCTGGTGCTGTTACCCGAAAACTACCTGGTCTACGCGCTGGCTGGGCGTGACACGGTGACCACTCCGTCCGGCAGCTACGCGGCCGATCATTTCACGATGACGGTAACGGCGAAGAAGAAGGTGAATCAAATCTGGGCGTACGGTGCGGACTGCATTCCGGTCCGGATGACGACGTCGGACGGGCGCAATTACGAACTGGTGCAATTGAGCGGCGATCCCCGGTAGCGCGCGTCGTTGCGCTCAGAAGTTGCCTTCAACCCCGAATGGCCTGCGGCCCGCGGCATCCATGCCACCCATGTACCGCAGCGCGTTGACCACGTCCGGGGGCACGCCGGCGCGTGGCGCCAGCGCGCCTTCCAATACATAGCCGGGCGCTGATGTCAGACGCAGCGTGCCGCGGAAATCAAACGGCCCGCCGCGATCGACCAGACTACCGATGGGATCGTTTTCAGCGCTCAGCGCGCCGTCAAAACTGAGCAGCCAGGACCCCAGAGCTGTCGGTGCAACCGCCTGGGTCAGATTGTCGACCTCCAGGATGCCGCGAACCAGCGCGATTCGACCGTTCGCGGCCACGCGCAGTTCCTGCACCCGAGCGCGCGCCGCGCCGCCGAATCCATCCGGAACCCTGACGCCGCTGACGCGCAGGATCGGCGCCAGTGCGGCCAGTTGCACATCTCCCTGGAGCGCGCTCAGTTGCAGGCTCTTGTCGCGGCGCGCGACCAGGTCGGTATCCAGGCTCACTCCCGGTCCACGCAACTGCAGGTTTGCCGCCACCCGGCCTGTTAGCAAAGGCCAGAACTTGAGCTGCCAGCTGAGCTGGCCGAGGGCTGTGCCGCCGACCGTCGTGTTGTCGCAGGCGCCGCGCCACAGCGTGCCGCGCGCCTCCAGGCAGGCCAGGGGCGGAGGCAGTTGTCGCGCGAGCGCGCTCGCGGGCCAGCGCGCAATCACCACGCCCAGGAACAGGATGCCGAGAATGAGAATCGCGCGCCAGCGCATCAGGTACTAACGGCCAGCAACTTTGAGTTGCACGGACGCGTTGACGACACCGGGTGCGGAGCTCGGACTGACGGAGAGGCCGACGATGCTGATGCCGTGCTGCTGACGCAGTCGTGCCAGCCAGGCGACGATATTGTCGAACGCCGCATCCTTGAGACTGGCCTGCAACTGGCCGGATCCCGTGGGCTGCACCTGGCTGACGGAATTGCCAAGACCGGATTCGCGCGCAACCCGATCGACGATTACCAGCGCATTTTCCGGAGTCGCCGGCCCCGCCGCCAGTCCCGGACCAGCCGCCATCACCTGCGGCGCGGAGGCCTGCAGCCAGCGCAGGTCATCCTGCTTGCGGGCCAGCCGCTGTTCCGCTGCGCTCAGGCGCGCATACAGCGGAGCTAACAGCGCGAACAACAGGATCAGGGCTGCAATGGCGCCCCCCAGGCCCAGGAACAGCTGCTCGCGCGGCTCGCGACTGCGCCACCAGGCCATCATGACGCGCCACCCCGGCGGATGCGGATCTGGCCAGCGTAGCCGGAGTCCGCGGCCGCGCCGCTCAGCAGTTCGGCCTGCAGGCCGCCGGCACGCAGTTGCGCGTTGATGCGCTCCAGGCTGTCAGCGTTGTCGGCGCGGACCTTGATTTCGAGCGCGCCGTTCTGGAACCGCAATGATTCGATCCGCGCCTGCGGCGCTGCGCTGCGCGCGTTGGCAAGTGCTGTCATCAGCGCCAGCGCGACATCATCACCGGCGCCGGCGCCACTGAGACGGCTCATGACTGCCTTGCGCAGCAGTGCAGGGTCCGCGGGCGCCGCGTCGGCCAGCAGGCTGCGGCCAAGTTCGGTAAGGCTCGCGTCCACCTGGCGCTCGGCCTCTCGCAGCCGCGACCATTTCAACCACTGACTTCCGCCGAACAGGCCTAACAGTACCAGCGCCAGCACGGCCGCGACCCGCCATTCCTGCCAGCCCGCGCCGCTGCTGACGGACGAGGGATAGTCGCCCTGCAGCAGATTGATGGGCCGCGCCTGCGGCAATTGCTGCGCAAACAGCGGCAGTGGCCCCTGCGCCAGCAGCTGCACCTTCACGGTGAGGAAACGCTCGCGCAAAGCGTCGACCTGGTTACTGCGGGACTGCCACTCGGCCGGCGTCGCGTACAGCAGCAGCGAGCGATGCGCCGGATCGCCGCCGCAGGCGATATCAAACGCGGCGCCGAGCGGGTCGGCGGGCACGGTGCAGTGCGTGCCGTCCTGCAGGCGCACCAGCACCGAGTCACCTAACAACAGGCCGACGACCTGCCCCGGGTTGGCGGGCAGCAGCGCGGATTCCGGGTACAGGGCGGCGGCGCGGATTCCGGCGGCCTCGAGCGCTTCAATGTATTGTTGCAGCCGGTCGCGCGCGATCACACTGACCGGAACGCGGCTGCCATCCGCCGGTCGTTCGCCGACCGCGACATGCATGTCCTCGATGTTATCCGCCAGCTGTTCCTCGATCGCATACGGCACGGCCAGCTGCCAGCGGCCCGTGGTGCGGACCGGCAGATCGGCGTACAGATTGACGACGTCGTCGGAAGGCACCAGCACGATGACTTCGGTGTTGGCCGCGATGCCGGCAGCTTCAGCCAGTGCACCCGACAGAGGCGGCGCAGTGACCGCG
>DAIQQI010000489.1:0-1391 GCA_036786925.1 Steroidobacteraceae bacterium | reverse complement strand
CTGTTGGCCCTGATAACAATGGCGCAGCGTTAGCCGATGACTGCCGTGATCAAAGCACAGACACTGTACCGGCGCGCACTGCCGATCGAGGCAATTGCATTCGCGTCGCCCGAGGGCCGCGAACTTTTTGCCGCGGCGCTGGCTGCCCGGGGAATGGATGGTTACTTCCCGTTAGCCGAGCAGTTTCACACCCAGTCAGATCCGTCGTTTTGCGGCCCAGGCTCGCTGGTCGTGGCACTCAACGCGCTCGGCATCGATCCCGAGCGTTCGTGGAAGGGTCCGTGGCGTTGGTTCGCCGAGGACCTGCTCGTCTGTTGCGCTTCGCTCGCAGAGATTCGCGAGCACGGACTCAGCATCGATCAGGTCGCCTGCCTCGCGCGTTGCAATGGGGCCGATGCCAACGTGCAGCGTGCCGACACGACCAATCTGCCGGCCTGGCGCAGAGCGCTGGCAACCGCCGCGAACGGCGACGGTATCGTCATCGCCTCCTACGATCGAGCGGCGATGGGACAGACCGGCAGCGGGCATTTCTCCCCGATCGGCGGATACCACGCGGCGCGCGACCTGGTACTGATCCTGGATGTCGCGCGGTTCAAATATCCGCCGCACTGGGTGCCGGCCGAGCAGCTGTGGCGCGCGATGCATGCGACCGACCCCGCCACGGGCCAGGCTCGGGGGTGGATCACCCTGCGCCGTCAGGACCAAGGCAGTTCGCGCGGGTTGAATACCAATTTTGTTAGCGTGCCGCAAGCCACGCACTGCTGTAACAACTAGGAGCAAGCTTCATGGAATATTTTGTCGGTGTGGTGCTGGCTTTGGTGGTGTCACTGGGAGCCACATTGGTCGGTCTCGACCGCGACCGTGCGTTCTATCCGGTGGTGACCATGGTTGTCGCTTCGTACTATGCCCTGTTCGCCATCATCGGTGGCTCTGACGGGACCTTGCTGTGGGAGCTGATCCCGATCTTCCTGTTCGTGCTGGCCGCCGTCCTTGGATTCAGGAATTCCTTGTGGTGGGCCGTGTTAGGGCTGGCGGGACATGGCGTGTTCGACCTGTTCCATGCGGGGCTCATCCACAATCCCGGGGTGCCGTCGTGGTGGCCGATGTTCTGCATGAGCTACGACCTCGTGGCCGCGGCCTACCTCGCATGGCTGTTAGGTTCGGCCAGGATTGGCGCGGCGTCCACCGCCGTGAAATGACCCCGAGGAGACGCGGTGTTGCCCGCTGTGCCTAGACCGGTGGTTCGACCTTGTGCAAATTGTCCGCAGGGAATTTGCAGACCGGGCACTTTCCTCGCGGCATCTTGACCATGGTGGCGCCACAAATCTGGCAAACGAAATACTGGCCGGTTTCTTTTTCGATACTCCGGGCAACCGCTTCAAAATGCTTCG
>DAIQQI010000488.1:0-1396 GCA_036786925.1 Steroidobacteraceae bacterium | reverse complement strand
GAACAGCAAGGGCGCGGGCCACCTGCGCGGCGGCCGCAAGGGCGTGGAGCGCGAATCGCTGCGCGTCTCGCCGGAAGGCCGGATCGCGCTGACGCCTCATCCGCACGTGTTAGGTTCGGCGCTGACGTCCGCGAACATCACGACCGACTACTCCGAGGCGCTGATCGAGCTGGTCACGCCGACTTTCACCACCAGCTGGGAATTGCTGCAGTACCTGTGCGACCTGCACCAGTTCGTCTATCGCCATCTCGATGATGAACTGCTGTGGGCCACCAGCATGCCCTGCGTGGTCGACAAGGATTCCGACATCCCGATCGCCCGCTACGGCAGCACCAATGTCGCGCGCATGAAGGAGATCTATCGCGAGGGCCTGGGCCTGCGCTATGGGCGCGTCATGCAGGCGATCTCCGGCGTGCATTTCAACTATTCATTTCCGCTTGACTGGTGGGAAGTGTGGGCGCAGGCGCGTGAGTCGCGCGATACCAGCCAGGATTTCATCTCGCGCTGTTATTTCGACGTGCTGCGCAACTACCGGCGTTATGGCTGGATCGTGCTGTACCTGTTCGGCGTCTCGCCAACCGTCTGCAATTCCTTCCTGCGCGCGCGCGGCGTCCAGTTGCCGGCATTTTCCCGCGGCACTGCCTGGGAGCCCTGGGCCACGTCGCTGCGCATGAGCGATCTCGGCTATCGCAACCGCGCACAGTCGGAGCTGCAGGTGTCGGTGAACAGCCTCGATGAGTATGTGCGCGATCTGTCCGCAGCCATCGTTACGCCGCATCCGCCGTATGTCGAGATGGGCGTCAAGGTGGATGGGCAATACCGTCAGCTGAACGCCAACCTGCTGCAGATCGAGAATGAATACTACAGCTTCATCCGGCCGAAGCGCGTGGCGCGCTCCGGCGAACGCCCGACCCTGGCCTTGCAGCGCCGCGGCGTTGAGTACGTGGAGTTTCGCGCGCTCGATGTCAGCGCCTACGATCCGGTGGGCGTCAATCAGAACAAGCTGCGCTTCATGGAAGCGTTCGCGGCGCTGTGCCTGATGAAAGACAGTCCGCCGATCGACGCCAGCGAGCAGGAAGCGCTGGACCGGAATCATGTGCGCGTTGCGCGGCAGGGCCGCCATCCGGGCCTGACGCTCAATCGTGACGGGCGCGACCGGCCCATGCATGAGTGGGCTAACGAGCTGCTGGAAGACATGCAACCGATCGTCGAGTTCCTGGATCTCGATGATCCGGCGAAGCCATACGCGGCAGCGCTCGAAGCGCAGACCGCCAAATTGCGCGACGTCGCACTGACGCCGTCCGCGCGGCTGATCGCGGAAATGCGCAGCACCGGCGAATCGTTTTTTGATCTCGCATTGCGCATGTCGAAACTGCACAAGAACTATTTCCTGTCC
>DAIQQI010000041.1:0-14732 GCA_036786925.1 Steroidobacteraceae bacterium | reverse complement strand
GCTGCCTGCAGCCGCGTGTCGACGGTGGTGAATACCTTGTAACCCTGGTTCGGCGCTTCCGGGCCAAAGCGGCGGATCACATCGAGTCGCACCATCTCGACGATGTATGGCGCCTCGATTTCAAAGCTGGGCGAGTGGATGCGCGCCTTGACCGTAGCCTTCGCAGCGGCTTCCGCCTCCTCGGGCGTAATGAACTTGAGCTCGCGCATGCGCCGCAACACGTAACCGCGCCGGCCCACCATTTCCTCGGGCGCGGTAATCGGATTGATCCGCGATGGCGACTGCGGCACGCGCGCGAGCGTCGCGGTTTCCGCGAGCGTCAGCAGATCCAGCGATTTGCCGAAATAGGTTTCGGCGGCCGCGGCGATGCCGTACGAGCGATGGCCGAAGTAAATAACATTCAGATAGAGCTTGAGAATCTCGTCTTTGCTGAATTCGCGCTCAAGCCGGTAGGTGACAAACAGTTCCTGCAGCTTGCGGCGCAGGTCGCGCCGCTGTGTCAGAAACATGCTGCGCGCCGTCTGCATCGAGATCGTGCTGCCGCCCTGCAGGTTGTTGGAAAAAATATTGTTGACCGCGGAGCGCAGCACGCCGGCGTAGTCAAAGCCGTGGTGTTCGTAGAATCGATCATCCTCGGCGGCGATAAAGGCCTGGCGCACGCGCAGCGGAATCTGCTCGATTTGCACGGGAATGCGCCGCTGCTCGCCGATTTGCGCCATCAGCTGGCCGCTGCGGGAATAAATGCGCAAAGGCACCTGCATTTCGGTGTTGCGCATGGCTTCGGTGGTCGGCAGGGTGGGCTGGAGGTAGACGAAAACGCAGGCGACTGCGTAGGCGGCCCCGAATGTGAGCCCTATCACAGCCATAAACACTCGCAGCAAATTTCGCGACATTTTTATGCCCTTGTCGATCCAGTCTTCTTGCGGAGTGTTCCGCCGCTATGCATAGTACCCGCTGCAAACCTGTCGAAAGACAGGGACGCAAAGCCTCCGGTCTAAGGGTTGATGGACCTACGACAGCGGGGTTGCCGGTGCGGTTTTCTGGCCGCAGCGTCAATCCGAGCGCCGTACCCCTCCACCCAGCGGCCCCCGGCTTACAACGTGCAATTTGACTTAGTGCTGTATATAGTTGGCGCTAGTTTACAGTAATGTGGCGGCTTGGCCTCGTAACTATCTGAAATATGGACTAATTTGGTGTTCCTTTTCAGCCGAAAATATCGTCAGTTAATTGGATTGGACATAACGACGTCCTCCATCAAGCTGATTGAACTGTCCTGGTCCGGTAAGCAATTCCGTGTCGAGTCGTACGCGGCTGAGCCGACGCCGGCCAATTCCATGAACGAAAAGAATATCGCTGACGCTGAAGCCGTCGGCGAAGCGATACGGCGCGCAGTCAAGAAAGCTGGCGCCAAGAGCAAGGACGTCGCCATCGCGATTTCCGGCGATGCAGCGATCACCAAAGTCATTCAAATGCCCAGGAATCTCCGGGCCGGCGATCTTGAAGGACAGGTCGAGACGCAGGCGGATCAATACATACCCTTTCCGATGGATGAAGTCAGTTACGACTTCGAAGTGCTGGGGCCCAGCGAAAAAGATCCGGAAAGCAACGATGTTCTGTTAGTCGCGACGCGCACCGAAAACGTCGAGCAGCGGCAGAACGCTGTTCGCGCCGGTGGCCTGACAGCCAAGATTGTCGATGTCGAAGCTTTCGCGCTCGAGAACGCCTGCCGCCTGATGACGCATCAGATGCCCGATGGCGGCATCGATCGCACCATCGCCGTGGTCGACTTTGGCGCGAGCAGCACGACGTTCAGCGTGCTGCGCAGCCTGAAGGTGGTCTACACCCGCGACTTTCCGTTTGGCGGCCAGCAGCTGACAGAAGAAATCATGCGCACCTATGGCCTGTCCATGGAAGAAGCCGGTCGCGCCAAGAAAGAAGGCGGCTTGCCCGGCAACTACCAGGCCGAAGTTCTGGACCCCTTCATCGATGACATGACGCAGCAGGTCAGCCGTTCGCTGCAGTTCTATCTCGCTTCCGGTTCCGGCCGCGAACAGCCCGAGAAGATCCTGGTATGTGGTGGTTGCGCCAACATCGCAGGCGTCGCTGATGTTATTTCGAGCCGCGTCGGCATCGCCGCCGAGCGCGGTGATCCGCTGGGACAGATGACGCTGTCCTCGCGCGCGCGCGCGCAGGCGGTCAACAAGGATGCCACCGCTCTACTCATCGCCTGCGGCCTTGCGCTACGCAGTTTTGACAGTTGAGGCGCCGCCATGCCACGCATAAATCTACTGCCCTGGCGCGAGGCGCAACGTAACGAACGCAAGCTCGCGTTCCTGGTTTCATTAGGCGGCGCGGCGGTCGCCGCGCTGATCACCACGTTCGGCGCGTATCTGTTTTTCGGTTCGTTGATCGACTCCCAGGAAACCCGCAACGCGTCCCTGAAAGACGCCATCGGGCAGCTGGACCGGCAGATCGAAAAGATCAACAGCCTGGAAGAACAGAAGAACAAGTTTGTCTCGCGCATGCAGGTAATTGAAAAGCTGCAGCGCGCCCGGCCCGAAATCGTTCACCTGTTCGACGAGCTGACGCGCACGATTCCTGATGGCACCTACCTGACAGGCATCAAGCAGACCGGCCCCAGGCTCAAGATCGACGGTGTCGCGCAGTCGAGCACGCGCGTATCGGCATTCATGCGCAACATCGATAGCAGCCAGTTCCTGCGCAAACCTGAACTCGATATCGTCGAAACCAAGCCCAACCAGCCGTTAGGTTCCAGCTTCACGCTGTACGCGGACCAGGTCGTGACCGCGAGTGACGACGACGAGAAAGCCGCCAAGAAAGGCCGCATGCGCTTTGGCAGCGCGGGAGGGTCACCGTGAGCTTTGTCGAGGAATTACGATCACTCGATCCCAAGGAACCGGGCCGCTGGCCGTTGCCCGTTCGGGTGGGCGCCGCGGTCGCGTTTTTCGTGGTCCTGGCAGGGGTTCTTTTCTATACGCTGGTATGGAGCGAACGCAAGCCCGAACTCGAAGCACAACAAATTGAAGAGCGCCGCCTGCGCGATGAGTTTCGGAACAAGCACCAGAAGGCCGTCAACCTGTCGGTCTACGAACAGCAGTTGAAGGATATCGAGCGGTCGTTCGGCGCCCTGCTGCGCCAGCTGCCCGGCAAGACCGAGGTGCCCAATCTGCTGGTGGATATCTCGCAGACCGGCCTTGCAGCGGGCCTCGAGGAGAAACTTTTCCAGCCGCTGCCGATCGTGAAGAAAGATTTCTATGCTGAGTTGCCGATCAAGATCCGCCTGACCGGCAGTTACCACGAGTTTGGCGAGTTTGTCAGCGGCATCGCCGCGCTGCCGCGCATCGTGACTCTGCACGACATCGAGGTTAAGCCTGAAGTCACGACCGCGTTCGACCAGCTGACGCTGGAAGTCACGGCGCGCACCTATCGCTATCTCGACGAGGAAGAGCTTTCCGAGGCTGAGGAGGCCAAGGCCAAGGCCAAGACTCCTGGAGGACCCAAAGGATGAAGCGGGCGCTAACAGCGATATTCGCTGGCTGCTTGTCGTTGCTTGCGGGTTGCGAAAATCGCGACGCCGATCTGCGGCAATTCATCGAGGCTACGCGTCGCGAGCCGGGCGGCAACGTTGCCCCGCTCCCCGATGTTCGCCCCTACGAAGCTTTCACTTACAGCGCGCAATCGCTGCGCTCGCCGTTCCTGCCCGGGCTGCCGGGAGGCCTCGGCGGTGCTAACGGCGCGCCGTCACTGCGGCCGGATTCGAAGCGCAATCGGGAAATTCTCGAGCAGTATTCGCTCGATCAGTTGCGGATGGTGGGCACGCTCTCCATCGGTGGCAGATTGTTCGGTCTCGTCAAGGTGAAGGAAGGACTCGTCTATCGGGTGCTTCCGGGAAATTACATGGGCCAGAGTGACGGTAAGGTTGCCGACGTAACAGCGTCGAAAATCTCGCTGACGGAAATTGTGCCGGACGGACTGGGCGGCTATATGGAACGGCCCGCCGCTCTGGCGTTGTCGGAATAGAGCAGCGGGATCGGGAGAGCAAACAAAATGACAGCCAACGTATTCATCAAACTGCTGCGGCGCTGGTCGCTGTTAGCACTTGCGCCGCTTGCGCTGGGTTTCGCAATGCCAGTGGCATCGGCGGCCGACGCTGCCAACAAACTGGAAGCGGTTGACGTGCAAACCCTGCCCGGTCAGCAGTTGCAGGTAACCCTGCGCATGTCGAGCCCGGCACCGCAACCGCTGTCGTTTACCATCGATAATCCGGCCCGTATTTCCCTCGACCTGCCCGGGACCGCGCTCGCGTTGCCGTCGCGGCGCATCGATGTGCGCGCCAGCGGCGTGGATTCAATTGTTGCTGCCGAAGCGGCGGGCCGCACCCGGCTGGTTTTGAACCTCGACCGCCTGCTGCCGTACCAGACTCGCGTTGAAGGTAACAACATCGTGGTCATGGTGGGCGCAGCCGTCGCCCAGCAGGCCGTGACCGGCGGCAAGGCCGCAGCCGGTGGCGCCGAGCGCCGCAGCGCCAGTGCTGCGCCTGCAGCAAGTGGCGCGCCCGGGCGCGCGATCAAGAGCATCGATTTCCGGCGCGGTGGCGATGGCACTGGCCGCATCGTTGTCAGCCTGACGGATCCGCGCACGCCGATCAATCTGCGCCCGCAGGGCAATCAGATTGTCGTTGATTTTGCCGGCGCCGACCTGCCGGCGCGCCTCGCACGGCGCTATGACGCGATGGATTTTGCCACGCCCGTGTCGAGCTTCGATGCGGTCCGTACCAGCGACGGTACGCGTCTGGTGATCAATGCCGGCGGTGATTTCGAGCAGCTGGCGTATCAGTCCGACGATCAGTATGTCATCGAGGTCCAGCCCGCCCGCAAGGCCCAGGCCCAGGCCGAGGAAAAACGCCAGTACACCGGCGAGAAGCTCAATCTCAACTTCCAGGACATCGAGACGCGCGCAGTGCTGCAGTTGTTAGCAGATGCGAGCGGCCAGAACATCGTGGTCAGCGATTCGGTTACCGGCAGCGTAACGCTGCGCTTGCAGAACGTGCCCTGGGACCAGGCGTTGGACATCGTGCTGCGCACCAAGGGACTCGACAAGCGCGAGCATGACAATGTGATCATCGTGGCGCCGTCGGAAGAACTCGCGACCCGCGAAAAAGCCGACCTGGCTGCCCGCAAGGATATCCAGGAGCTGGCGCCGCTGCGCTCGGAATACCTGCAGGTCAACTATGCCAAGGCGCAGGATCTCGCCGACCTGATCAAGTCGCAGGGCGGCTCGCTGCTGTCCGGGCGCGGCAACGTCGCGGTCGATGAGCGCACCAACACGCTGCTGCTGCAGGACACGTCGGACAAGCTCGCCGACATCCGCCGGCTGGTCAGCCAGCTTGACATCCCGGTGCGGCAGGTCCTGATCGAATCGCGCATCGTCATCGTCAATGATGACTTCAAGCGTGAGCTCGGCGTGCGCGCCGGCCACACCGGCATCAACAGCAACGGCGCGGATGGCGTGCTGCTCAATTCCGGCACGCTGGAAGGCACCGACACGGGCCTGTCATCGGCACTGTCGAACCTGCAGAACGCCACCAATGGCACGCCCTATCCGATCGATATTCCGACCGGCGCCAATGCGCCGCGCCGCTATAACGTGAACCTGCCGATCTCGAATCCAGCCGGCCGCCTTGCCATGACCTTGTTAGGATCCGACTACATCGTCGATCTCGAATTGTCGGCGCTGCAGGCCGAAGGCAAGGGCGAGATCGTTTCATCGCCGCGCGTCATCACCTCGAACCAGAAAGAGGCGAGCATCGAAGCCGGTGTCGAAATTCCCTACCAGGAATCTTCATCGAGCGGCGCCACCACCATCAGCTTCAAGAAGGCGGTGCTGGCTCTGACGGTGACGCCGCAGATCACGCCTGATAACCGCATCATCCTGGACCTCGTGGTCAAGAAGGACAGCGTCGGCCAGGTGGTCGTCGCTTCGGGCGGCGTTAACGTGCCGTCAATCGACACACGCGAGATCAAGACCCAGGTGCTGGTCAACGACGGCCAGACCGTGGTGCTGGGCGGCATCTTCGAAACCGAGAAGCGCCTCACGGATAACAAGGTGCCGTACCTCGGTGACATTCCGGTTCTGGGTCGGCTCTTCAAAACCACAAATAGGGTCAATAACAAGGACGAATTGTTGATCTTCGTCACGCCAAAAATCCTCCGGGAAGGCGTAAATGTCTATTGAAAGGCCAATATCGGCTTTCGCGGTCGCTAACGCGGGTGTGAACATGCGCAAGATTGCGTTGTGGTTTGTTGTTGTCGGCTCCAGCCTGTTAGCTGCCTGCGGTGGTTCAGGCGGTACCGACAACGTGTTTCAGGCGCCAGGCGCGCCCGGTGGTACAGTGGCATCGGTTGCTTCGGTTGCGATTTCCACTGACAAGACCACCATCCTCAGTAACGGCACTGAGGTTGCTACGATCACGGCGTTCGTACGCGATGCGCAGAATCGTCTGCTCGCCGGCGTTCCGGTTACTTTCTCCGCGAGTTCCGGCGCCTTGACGGTTACCACGGGCACAACCGGCGGCACCAGCACTACGGCGGTCGCAACGCTGGGCACGGCGGGCGACCCGGCGTCGCGAACCATCACAGTCACCGCATCTGCGGGCGGCTTCCAGAGCCAGACAACGGTAACCGTTGCGCCGGCGCAGCCGACCGTGACGCCCGCAACCGTGACCTTGCAGGCCACCACGACGACCATTCCTTCCGACGGTTCTTTCCCGACGACAGTCACCGCTTTCGTCCGCGACTCGTCCAATCGTTTCATATCCGGCGTGCCCGTGACCTTTACGTCGACCTCCGGTGGCGTCAGCGTCACGCGCGGCACCACGGATGCCACAGGCACTGCCACAGCTGACGTGGCCAGCGCCGGCGATCCGACCAACCGCACCATTACAGTCACCGCAACTGCTGCGACCATCAGCACCACCATCACGGTCGACGTGACCGGCACGGTGCTCAACGTAACGGGCCCGAGCGCATTGGTACTGGGGCAGACTTCTGCTTACGCAATTTCGCTTCTGAACTCCGGCGGCAAGGGCATCAGCGGCCGTACGGTCACGGTCACCTCGGCCCGTGGCAATACCCTGTCTGCCAACAGCCTGACAACTGACATCAACGGTCGCGCGACCGTATCGCTGACCATCACCCAGCCCGGCGCCGAAACGCTGACGATCACCAGCCTGGGTCTGACGCGCACGATTGCTGTTGCGGTCAACGCCGATTCGTTCCAGATCACGGCACCGGCCACCGACGGCCTTGAGATACCGCTCGGCACGCCGCAAAACCTGACCGTAACCTGGCTTTCCAGCGGCGCTCCGGTTGTGGGAAGCACGGTTAATTTCTCGACCACACGCGGCACCTTTAACGGCGCAGTCAACCCAACGGCCTCTGGCGTGACCAACGGCAGTGGTCAGGTCACCGTGACAGTGCAGGCGACTAACGCCGGCGGCGGCGTGATCACGGCATCGTCGGGTACGGCAACGACTTCGCGAGCCGTAGAGTTTGTGGCATTGACGGCCGCAGCAATCGAGGTTCAACCCGGCACGTTCTCACTGGCGCCGTCTGAAAACACCACGATCACTGCCACCGTTCGCGATTCAGCTAACAACCTGGTCAAGAACAAGCTGGTCAATTTCGGCCTGCAGGACACCACCGGCGGCACCCTGTCCGCTGGCGCGGCGACCACCGACAGTCAGGGGCGTGCGCAAGTGGTCTACACCGCCTCGAGTTCTACAAGCGCCAACAATGGTGTAATTATCACTGCGAGCGTGCAGGAAGGCGTGACGACCATCAGCAAGTCGGTGCAGCTGACCGTGGCGCGCCGCGAAGTGTTTATCTCGCTGGGCACTGGTAACACGATTGAAGAACCTAACAGCGCGACGTACAAGCGTGTTTATACGGTCATTGTGACTGACTCGAACGGCAACTCCGTGCCGGGCGTAGCGGTAACAATGTCCATCTTGTCATTGACGTATAACAAAGGCTTCCGAACGGTGGTCGGTACTACGGGTTGGACCACAACCGTGACGGCTACCTGCACCGATGAAGACGCCAATCGCAACGGCGTGCTCGATCCGGGTGAAGATTTCAACGGCAACGGCCGCCTGACCGTCGGCAACATCGCCGCCGTTACCCGCACCGTGACGACCGGTAGCGATGGCTCGGCGACGGTGGATGTCATCTATCCGCAGGAGTGGGCTTACTATCTGCGCGCCCGCCTCGAAGCGAAGACAACCGTGCAGGGCACCGAGTTTGCGCGCTCGGCCGACTTCACACTGGAAGGCGCGGCGAGCGACTTCAACAAGGTCGATACAGCACCTCCTGGGCTGCAGAGCCCGGCCGGCATCGCGGCCGTCTGTACCGATCCGAACTGATCCTCCGATCCATGATCAGCACAGCGGCCGCCTTCGGGCGGCCGTTTTGTTTGCGGTGCTAATCTAGCGGCGCATGACGCCAACTGAGCCACGCAGCATCTTTCTGATCGGTCCGATGGGATCGGGCAAGACCGCCGTGGGCAAGGCGCTCGCCAAGCTCTGCCAGTTTGAATTCATCGACAGCGACCACGAGATCGAGCGCCGTACCGGGGTCGACATCCCGATGATTTTCGAAAAGGAAGGCGAAGCCGGCTTCCGCACGCGCGAACGCGATGTCATTGCCGAGCTGACCCAGCGGCCGCGCGTCGTGCTGTCGACCGGCGGTGGCGCAATCCTGGCGCCGGAATCCCGCGCCCTGTTGCGCGAGCGCGGCTTCGTTGTCTATCTGCAGACCTCGGTGCAACAGCAGGCGCTGCGCGTACGGGAAAGCCAGCATCGCCCGATGCTGCACGGTGCCGACGACGTGACCGAGCGCCTGGCGGCGCTGATGGCCGTGCGTGCGCCTTTATACGAGCAGACCGCGCATATCATGGTATCCACCGATCGCCGTCATGTGCGCAGCGTTGCAGAGCAGATAATGCGCGAACTTGCCGGAGCTTAACCTTATACTCGCGGCGGATTTTCTGGGGCGGCGATGAGTGTGGTGCAAAATCTGAGGGTTGATCTCGGTTCCCGGTCCTACACGATAGCCATCGGACGCGGGATCCTCGCCCATGCCGAAGCATTGGCGACGGCGACCGCTGCCCGTCAGATCCTGCTGGTCAGCAATGTGGTCGTCGCGCCGCTGTACGCAGCGCGCGTCGCCCAGGCCCTGCGCGACCGCCAGATCGTCGAGGCTTTGCTGCCGGACGGCGAACAGCACAAGACGCTGGCCAACGTCTCCCGTTTGTTAGATACCCTGGTCGCCAACCGGTTCTCGCGCGATGCCTGCATCCTGGCGCTGGGCGGCGGCGTGGTCGGTGACATGGCAGGGTTTGCCGCCGCCTGCTATCAGCGCGGCGTCGATTTCGTCCAGCTGCCGACCACTTTGCTGGCCCAGGTCGACTCCTCGGTCGGCGGCAAGACCGGCGTCAATCATCCGGGTGGCAAGAATCTCATCGGCGCATTCCATCAGCCGCGCGCCGTGCTGATCGACACCGACACGCTCGCCACCCTGCCCGACCGGGAGTTGCGCGCCGGCCTCGCCGAGGTCATCAAGTACGGCGTCATCGCTGATGCCGGTTTTTTTGCATGGCTGGAAGCTAACATGCCGGCGCTGCTGAAACGCGACCCTGACGCGCTCGCGCAAGCGATCCGCGTGTCCTGCGCCACCAAGGCCGCGATCGTGTCGCGCGACGAGCGCGAGCAGGGCGAGCGGGCATTGCTCAATTTCGGCCACACTTTCGGGCACGCGATCGAGGCTGCGACCGAGTACCAGGGCTGGCTGCACGGCGAAGCCGTGGCTGCCGGCATGGCGACGGCCGCCACCGCGGCCGAGAAACAGGGCTGGCTCGCCCGGGAAGACCGCCAGCGCATCCACGCTTTGTTAGCAGCCGCCGGCCTGCCATTGCGCGCGACCGACGTGCCGCGCGCCAGGGCCGCAGCGTTGATGCGCGTCGACAAAAAAGTGCAGGCGGGCAAACTACGGCTCGTGTTGCCGCGCCGTATTGGCGAGTGCGTGGTCACGGCGGAATTCGACGGCGCGGCGGTCGAGCAGGCGCTGACGGAGCATTTCGCGTGAGCGCGCGCAGAGCCAACGAACTTGCGCCCTACGCCGCACAGGACGGCGCTTCGCGCGGCCGCCGCTATCCGGAACCCTCGCCGGCGCTGCGCAGCGAATATCAGCGCGACCGCGACCGCATCGTGCATTCAAACGCGTTCCGGCGCCTGGTCTACAAGACCCAGGTGTTCGTCAATCACGAAGGCGACTTGTATCGAACCCGCCTGACTCATTCGATGGAGGTGGCGCAGATCGGCCGCTCGATCGCGCTGGCACTGCAGCTCAATGAGCCGCTGACAGAAGCCATTTGCCTCGCGCATGACCTCGGCCACACACCCTTTGGTCACGCCGGCCAGGATGCGCTGAACGACTGCATGCGGAATTTTGGCGGGTTTGAGCACAACCTGCAGTCGCTGCGTGTGGTCGATGAACTCGAAGAACGCTATGCAGATTTTCCAGGCTTGAACCTGACCTTCGAAACCCGCGAAGGCATCCTCAAGCATTGTTCTGTCAATAACGCGCGCAAGCTCGGCGATCTGGGCGTGCGCTTCATTGAGCGGCGCCAGCCCGGGCTCGAAGCGCAGCTCGCGAACCTTGCCGACGCGATTGCATATAACAACCATGACGTCGATGATGGCCTGCGCGCCGGACTCCTGACACTGGACGATCTCGACGATGCGCCGTTGATCGCACCGATGTTAGCCGAAGTGCGTGGCAAGTATCCCGGCCTCGACATCCGCCGCACGACGCATGAAACCATCCGGCGCATGATCGGGCACCTGGTGGGCGATGTGGTGCGCACCAGCCGCGCCCGCCTCAGCGAGCTCGCGCCTGCGGACATCGACGCCGTACGCGAGAGCAGCGAACCCCTCATCATGATGAGCGAAGAGGTTTTCCACGCGCACACCGGCCTCAAGAAATTCCTGCGCGAACACGTGTACCAGCATTACAAGGTGCTGCGCATGACCACCAAGGCCCGCCGCGTGCTGAAGGAACTGTTTGAGGCACTCATGAGCGATATCCGCCTGTTGCCCGACGAACATCGCGACGCAGCGGCGGATGCAGAGGCGCTGGAAGGCGACGCGGGCCGCGCGCGTACCGTCGCCGATTACGTCGCCGGCATGACCGATCGTTACGCCATTCTTGAACATCGCCGGCTGTTCGACCCGGCGGCCCGCACCTGATGCACAAAGGAAGGAGTGCACGTTGACCACCGTCGCCAACCCCAGAGCTAACATCCCAGTCCAGGAACGCCTGATCTTTGCGCTGGACGTCCCCGACGCCACCCGCGCCAGGGCATTGGTCGAGGTGTTAGGCGACAGCGTGCAGTTCTACAAGATCGGATTGGAGCTGTGCATGAGCGGTGAGTATTTCCCGCTGCTCGACTGGCTCGTGGCGCGCGGCAAGAAAGTGTTCGTGGACCTCAAGTTCTTCGACATCCCCGCCACCGTCGCCGGCGCCGTGCGGCGCCTGAACGGGCGCGGCGTCACTTTTGCGACCATCCATGGCAACCAGGCCATCATGGAAGCGGCCGCCGAAGCCAAGGGTGACGTGAAGATCCTGGCCGTCACCGTGCTTACCAGCCTCGATCGGGGCGACCTCGACGATCTCGGCTTCAAGTGCGATGTCGAGCAGCTCGTGCTGTCGCGGGCGCGCCGCGCTTTCGAAAGCGGCTGTGACGGCGTCGTCGCCTCCGGGCTCGAATGCCAGGCGCTGCGAAAACATGTCGATAACCGCCTGATAGTGGTGAGCCCCGGCATACGACCGGTGGAAAATCGTCCCACCGACGACCAGAATCGCGTCGTCACAGTGCAGCAAGCGTTCCAATGGGGCGCAGACTATATTGTGGTCGGCCGACCAATCAGGGACGCGCAGGATCCGGCGGCTGCGGCGCGGGGTATTGTTTCGCAAATACGCGTTGAGTCTCGTTCCGATTAATTCGCTGAAGCATTTCTAACAACGTTTGTATCTAGATGACAACGACTGATCCGCTAAAAAGTCATGTATTTTCCGCGTTTCGCAAGATTATGCGACCGCTGGTTGGCATTCTTATCAAAGCCGGCGTGAGATACGACGAGTTCTTGGATTTAGTACGCGGCGTATACGTTGAATCTGCCGTTATCGATGGAATTGCTGGAGTCCAAAAACCGACAAGGCCGCGAATTGCCATTGCCACGGGTGTTCCTGCACGAGAGGTTGATAGATTTATTGACGACCCGAACGCTTTGCCTATAGCTCGGGCAACACTGGCGCGCTCAATGATAGAAATTCTCCAGCTGTGGCACACAGAACCAGAATTTTCTGGTCCGTATGGTCTGCCCATGGAACTGGAATTTGATGCTCCAGAGGGTAGAGGCTTCCAAGATCTCGCCCGCATGATCGGGTCGCCAGCGTCTCCCGGAGTTATTCTTGAAGAATTGATTTCAAGCGGCGCCGTTGTTCGAACGGCTGAAAACACCTTTCGCGCAACGTCGCGGTATTACATGTTTCAGCGAGAGCTTTCGCCTCAGCAGTTGGAGTATTTTGGAACAGCTTTTTCAAGATTCGCCGCAACGTTGCAGCACAATGCTAATCCTGCGAATTCGAAAAAAATTCTTGAAAGATTTGTAGTTGCGGACCGAGGGCTCAGTGAAGAAACCTTGATTGAGTTTCAAGACTACGCCCGAACTAAAGCGAATGATTTTCTTGTTGACCTCGATAATTGGCTTGCTCCGTACTCAAAAGCAGGCGTATCGGATGACAAAAAAGACAAAATCGACACGGGCGTTAACGTGTTTAATTTTGTAGAACGTCGCTAGGGCGGTTCCCCTTGTGACAATGTGCCGGGCACATCTATGTCTGTTTGTTTCAAATAGGAAACAATAAGACCTTTCAGCGGCAGATCGTCCCTGAAACGCCCCCAAGAATCGGGTTATGTTGACTCAACCGATATTCTGACAAATAATCGGTTCGGGTAATTCCGCTCGTCCATCGCTTGAGAGCGGCGCGTTTTACATAACTAGATGATTTATTTGGGTTTTTGGGGACCTGACTATGCGCAACCTAACCTGTGTTTACCGAACCGTATTGCCGTTGGCAATCTTGTGTGCCGGATCGCTTTCCGTAGCGAACGACGGAAGCGCTCGCGCGAGTGTTGAGGGAGTTGTTAGCAAGGTAGTCCAGGCAACCGGCCGCGTAACCATAGGTGATTTTTCTTGCGTCGTTGACCGCCAATCAGCGCTAGAGATCTCTCAGGCGAAAGCTCTGAATACCGACGCAAATGTTGTTGCCTCGTTAACTTTGGTTCAAGTGGGCGGAAGTTCTGATTTCTGCGTCGTAAAGGGCGCGCGACTTGAGAAGCTGTTGCCCATTGTTAGCACTGAAATGGCGACAAGTGCAGCGCTGGCGACGACTGGTAGCATTGCCGGCCTCGGCGGCAGCGGCATCTTCGGCCTGGGCGGCAGCGGCATCTCCGGCCTAGGCGGCAGCGGCATCTCCGGCCTGGGCGGCAGCGGCATCTCCGGCCTCGGCGGCAGCGGCATCTCCGGCCTCGGCGGCAGCGGCATCTCCGGCCTGGGCGGCAGCGGCATCTTCGGCCTGGGCGGCAGCGGCATCTCCGGCCTGGGCGGCAGCGGCATTTCCGGCCTGGGCGGCAGCGGCCTGCTCTAACCAACTATTTTCCGAGTTTCCGTAGATCTCAAACAGGGGCCCGCATGTCGGGCCCCTTTTTTTTCCTATCTAGTCAAAGCCACCATTTTTGGAAAGCGGCGCCGCGCTGAACACCAATTACTGTGTCACCCGCAGCCCATCACTTAGCTGGCCGCGCCAATGAAAAATGACCGAAGAACCGGTGTAGAAGAACTACTGGTGGCCATGGCGCCATACCTGCTGGAGTCTGGAATCGACTTTCCAATATTTTGTGATATCGCAAAACGCAGTTACGCATTGGCTGCATCCGGGACCGCTCGCTTTCGCAACGGAAAACCGAATCACGCATTGATTTCCGCCGAGACTGGAATTAATCGAAGGGAACTGCGCCAAATACTACAACCGTCCTTTGCTGACCAATCTCAGACTTCCAAAAGAACGCTTGCGGAAAAGATTCAGAAACTTTGGATTGAAGACCGCAAGTTCGTGTCCAAAAAGAACACTCCACGAAGTCTGAAAATCAACGATGAAAAAAATGGCTTCGCTGCTTTGGCAAGAACAGTCGCAAGCGATTTGCCGCCTTCCGCGATTTTAAGTTACGCGAAAAAAAAGAAAATTACTCGCTGCTCGCGAGGCCACGCCGAACTTATCCTATCGCTACAGAACTGGAACAAAATGCACCCGCCGAATCCCGTTCGGGAACTAATTCGTCAAACCGGAATATTGTTAAGCCTTACTCAATTTCCTGAACATCTGCTCCGCACGAATCAGCGAACTACGACACTACGAAGTGGTAACCAATCAGAAGCCAGGTACCTCCTAAAAGAAGCGGATGAATCGGCGCGTCGAACGATTGATGGACTTGCGTCTACGCAAATACAGCCCGCAAACCGAAAGAACAAAAAAGACCGATATTCAGTCAAAGTAACTGTCATTACCACTCTAAACAAACTCGACGACTAA
>DAIQQI010000274.1:0-4570 GCA_036786925.1 Steroidobacteraceae bacterium | reverse complement strand
CCAGGCAACACCTGGCCTGAGGCGGAAGCACGTGCGCGGCGGCGCCTGCTGGCCGACATCCAGCATGCGCTGGCGGCTGTGGTCGCGTTGCGCGGCGAGTTGCAGGCGCTGGCGCAGCGCTGCGGGACGTTGTTTGACGGCATGCAATTCGGGTTCCTGTACGATCGCGACCACGGACTCCTCTCTATCGGCTTCCGGGTTGCGGAGTCGGCGGTGGATGCCAGCAATTACGACCTGTTAGCCTCGGAGGCGCGGCTCGCGAGCTTTGTTGCGATCGCCAAGGGCGACATCCCGCGATCCCACTGGCAACGGCTGGGGCGTCGCCTGACCGGCGGCTCGTGGCACGCCGTGCTCGCATCGTGGTCCGGCTCCATGTTCGAGTATCTGATGCCCGCACTGGTGATGCGCGAGCCGCGTTACAGCCTGCTGGACCAGAGCAACCGGCGCGCGATCAGGCACCAGATCCGGTTTGGCAACCGTAACGGTCATCCCTGGGGTATCTCCGAATCCGCCTACAACGTTCGCGACCGCGACTTGACCTACCAGTACTCGGCTTTCGGACTCGCCGCGCTCGGCCTGAAACGCGGGCTGGCAGCGAATATCGTGGTCGCGCCCTACGCCACGGCGTTAGCGGCCATGTACGAGCCCGAGGACGCATACCTTAACTTCGCGCGCCTGGAGAGCATCGCCAGCTTTGGCGAGTACGGGTTCTTCGAGGCGATCGATTTCACGCCGCAGCGGCTGCCTGATGCCAGCGACGCTGTCGTGGTGCGGGCGTTCATGGCCCATCACCAGGGCATGACGCTGGTTGCGCTCGATAACGCGTTGCACGCTAACATCATGCAGCGGCGTTTTCACGACGAGCCGCTGATTCAATCCGCGGAGCTGCTGCTGCAGGAGCGCGCGGTGCGCTTTGCCACCGCGCCAGCCCTGATCGAGATTGACGCGCCCGCGGCCAGTGCCCGCGAGGAATCGCCGGACATGGAGCGCGGCGTCACGGGTCACCACTCGCCCACGCCGGTTACCCATCTGTTATCCAACCGGAACTACGGCGTGATGATCACCGACTCCGGCGCCGGCTACAGCCTGTGCAAATCGCGCGCTGTCACGCGCTGGCGCGAGGATGCAACCGCCGACTGCTGGGGAACCTTCCTGTTTCTGCGCGACGTGGTCTCGGGCAAATTCTGGTCGGCTGGATTCCAGCCCACGGGCGTCGTGCCGCAGCGTTACGAGGTGGTCTTCAAGGAAGAGCGCGTCGTCATCACGCGCAGTGACGGCAGCCTGACCACGACGCTGGAAATCATTGTCAGTGCGCTGGACAACGGTGAGCTGCGCCGCGTCTCAATCCATAACGACGGCATTCGCGCGCGCCACATTGAATTGACATCCTATGCGGAGCTGGTACTGGCGCCCGCTGGCGCCGACATTGCGCATCCGGCTTTCTCCAACCTGTTCCTGAGCACGGAGTTTGTCGGCGAAAGCAATGCGCTGCTGGCGCAGCGTCATCCTCGCGGCGCACATGAAACAGCTTGCTGGGCGGTGCACGTGCTGCAGTCGTCGCTCGCCGGCGCGGTGCCGCTGGAATACGAAACCGACCGCGCGCAGTTTCTCGGTCGCGGCCGCAACGTGCATGCGCCGATCGTCATTGAAGACGGGCGGCCGCTGTCCAACACGGTAGGCAGCGTGCTCGATCCGATATTCAGTCTGCGCACTCGCATCCAAGTGGCGCCCGGCGCTACCGTGTCGGTCACGTTCGCGACACTGGTCGCGGATTCGCGCGAGCAGGCGCTGGCGCTTGCCAGCAAGTACCGGCATCCGTCGATATTCCAGATTGTGACCGACTTCGCCTGGACGTTCGTGCGCGCCGAGCTGCATTACCTGCAATGCGAGCTCGACGAAGCGCGTACTTTCCAGCAACTGGCCGGACATCTGGTGTATGCCAACCGGCTGCTGCGCAGCAGCGGCACGCTGATCGCGGCGAACCGGCTCGATGTCAGCCGCCTGTGGCGTTTTGCGATTTCCGGCGACCGCCCGATACTCGTGATCCGTTGCCGCGGTGGCGATGACCTCAGTAACCTGCGCCAATGCCTGCGCGCGCAGGAGTACCTGCGCATCAAGCGACTGCATGTCGATGTCGTCATTCTCAACGACGTACAAAATGCCTATTTCAGGGAACTGCAGGACAACATCGAGCGTCTGGTGCGACTGCATTCGTCGCGTGGCGTCGGCCCCGACAACGACGAGCGCGGCACCGTAAGCGCGCTTGTGACTGACAGCATGAGCGCCGAGGAGCGCGATCTGTTGTTAGCCGTGGCGCGTGTGGTGCTGTTGCCGTCGCAGGGGAGCCTCGCCGAACAGCTGCATCGGCCGGATCGCAACATATTCATCGCCTCCGTAGCGCGACTGGCAAGCCCCAGGGCAGCTGACCAGGACAATGCCGTCGCCCCGCCGCCGGCGCCCGCACCGGCGCGCGAGTTCTTCAACGGACTCGGCGGCTTTGGCTTGGATGGCAGCGAATACCAGATCACGCTGCGACCTGGAACAATGACTCCCGCTCCGTGGTGCAACGTCATCGCCAATGAACAATTCGGCTCTCTGGTCACCGAAAACGGCTCGATGTACACATGGTCACAGAACAGCCGCGAAAATCAGCTGACCCCCTGGTCCAACGACCCGGTCTGCGATCCGACTGGCGAAGCCTTTTACATTCTCGACGGTGGTTCGCGCCAGCTGTGGAGTCCGACGCCCCTGCCGATACGCATACCGCAGGCGCAGTACGAGGTGCACCACGGCCAGGGTTACAGCCGCTTCCAGCTGCTGACACGCGGCATTGCCAGCGAACTTACCGTCCTGGTGGCGCCCGACGATCCCGTCAAGTGGTCCCGCCTGCGCCTGACCAATCATACGGATCGGCCGCGCCAGCTGACCGTCGCCGTGTACCTCGAATGGGTATTGGGCGCCGATCGTGGCCGCAGCGCACCGAATGTCGTCACGCATCTCGATGCCGAGACCGGCGCGATGTTTTGCCGCAATGCTGCGCGCATCGATTTTGGTCAGCGCATTGCCTTCTGCGATCTGGGTGGCCGGCAGCAACACCTGACCGCCAGCCGCCGGGAATTCCTCGGCCGCAACGGACAGCTTGCTGCGCCCGCGGGCCTCGACAATGTCGCCGCCTGGTCGGGACGCACAGGCGCCGGTCTTGATCCCTGCTGCGCACTGGCTGTCACCGTCGAACTTCAACCGCATGAATCCCAGGACTTCGACTGCCTGCTGGGACAGGCGGCCGACAGCGCCACGGCGACCGCTCTGGTGCGCCGCTATCGCGCGCTTGCATTCGACGCGGTGCTGCAGGCGGTCCGCATCCGCTGGTCAACTCTGTTAGGCGCCGTGCAGATCCGCACGCCCGATCGCGCGGTCGATGTGATGTTCAACCGCTGGCTGCTGTACCAGACCATCAGCTGCCGGCTCTGGGGCCGGACCGGCTTTTACCAGGCCGGCGGTGCCTTCGGCTTCAGGGATCAGCTCCAGGACGGCATGGCCGTTGCGCTCGCCAGTCCAACGCTGACCCGCACGCACCTGCTGCGCGCGGCGGCGCGGCAATTTCCACAGGGTGACGTGCAACACTGGTGGCACCCGCCCAGCGGCCGCGGCGTGCGCACCCATTTCTCCGACGATCGCAACTGGCTGCCGTTTGCCGTCAGCCAGTATGTCGCGACTTCCGGCGACCGCGCGGTACTGGACGAGCAGGTTGGATTCGTCGAGGGCGACTTGCTGCCGGTTGACCGGGAAGACGCGCATTTTCAGCCGGCCATCGCGGCGCAACAGACCAGCCTTTTCGACCACTGCGCGCGCGCTCTCGATGCCAGCTTGCTGTCAGGAATTCATGGACTGCCATTGATTGGCGGCGGCGACTGGAACGACGGGATGAACCGGGTCGGGCACGAGGGCCGCGGCGAGAGTGTCTGGCTGGCATGGTTCCTGATAACAAACCTGCGCCAGTTTGCAGCCATTGCCACAGTGCGCGGCGACGACACACACGCGCAGCGCTGGCTTCAGCATGCCGACGCCCTCGCAGCGGCCTGTGAATCACACGGCTGGGACGGCGCCTGGTATCGACGCGCCTATTTTGATGATGGCAGCCCGCTGGGTTCGGCGGCGAACGCGGAGTGCAGGATCGACTCGATCGCCCAGAGCTGGGCGGTGCTGTCGGGGGCCGCCGATCCGCAGCGCGCCGCGCGCGCGATGGACTCGGTTGAACGGCACCTGGTGCGCGCCGGTGACGGCCTGGTGCTGCTGTTCGCGCCGCCCTTCGTCAATTCCAGGCCCGATCCCGGCTATGTGCAGTCCTACCTGCCTGGGGTGCGCGAAAATGGCGGCCAATACACGCACGCGGCCATCTGGGTCCTGATGGCGCAGGCGGCGTTAGGCGAGCAGTCGCAGGTCGCTTCGCTGTTAGATATGCTGAACCCGGTCCGGCGCACTGACTCGCGCAGCGGCGTGCAGGCCTATCGCGTGGAACCCTACGTGATGGCCGCGGACATCTATTCGATGCCGCCGCACGCCCGCCGCG
>DAIQQI010000040.1:0-14762 GCA_036786925.1 Steroidobacteraceae bacterium | reverse complement strand
CGCCGGCGGCGATGGCGCGCGCAGCCCGCGAGGCCTCCTCCAGGGCCGGCAGCACGATTTCGTCGGAATACGCGAATCCAGTCTTCTCACCGGCCACCGCGCGCACGCCCACGCCCTGCTCGATGTTGCTGCTGCCTTCCTTGACGATCCCGTCTTCCAGCGACCATTACTCATCGCGGGAGATCTGGAAATAGATGTCGGCCGAATCGACCGCCGAACCTAACACCGTGGCCAGCGCACGATCGATGCGTGCCAGGTCGAGCCCGGAAGGCTCGAGTATCAGTCGCTGCGCGATGGCCAGTTGATCGGAAGATACACTCATGAGGTTTCAGTCCAGTCGTCGATGTTGCAGCGCCGGAAACTTCTCCCGCGCCAGTTGCTGTTCCGCCAAATCCACATCCGCGACCACGACGCCGGTACCGCGCGGCAGTCGCGCCAGCACCCGGCCCCAGTGATCGATGATCATGCTGTCGCCGTAGGTCTCGCGGCCATTGGCATGAAAACCAGACTGCGCCGGCGCCATGACCCAGCACTGGTTTTCAATGGCCCGCGCCCGCAGCAAAGTTTCCCAGTGCGCTCGCCCGGTGGGCGCCGTAAACGCCGACGGCACGATCAGCCCGTCCATGCCCTGGCGCGCCAGCTGTCGAAACAGTTCCGGAAAGCGCACATCGTAACAAACTGACAGGCCCACCCGGCCCGCCGCCGTGGCCACGACCACGGGTTTGGCGCCGGGCGCGATATAGCGCGATTCACGGTGGCTCTCACTCTTGCCCGGCACGTCGACATCGAACAGGTGGATCTTGTCGTAGCGGGCCACCAGGGCGCCATCAGGCCCGTACAGCAACGAGGCCGCTGCGACCTTGTTAGGCTCGGGCCCGCTGATGGGCATGGTGCCGCCGACCAGCCAGACGCGGCCCTCGCGCGCCATCGCCGCCAGGGCCTCCTGGATGGGTCCCTGGCCCTGCGGCTCGCCCACCGCCAGCTTGTCCGCATCGCCTAGCCCCATGAACGCAAAGTTCTCGGGTAGAGCAACCAGCACCGCGCCGCGCTGTGCCGCTTCCCGCACCAGCTCGCGCGCCACGCGCAGATTGGCCGGCACATCGGCCGAGGAGGTCATCTGCAAGGCGGCTAGCTTCATGGCAGGACTCTAATGGACCACCAGATCGAACTGGTCCGGAGCGTACAGGGCCTCCACCTGCAGGCGCAGCGGCCGGCCGATCGCGGCTTCGAGGTCTTGGATTGCCGCGGAGTCCTCCTCCAGCAGCCGATCGAGCACGTCCTGGTGCGCCAGTATCAGGATTTCCCGGCCCTGCGACTGGCGGCCCTGGCGCAGCACTTCACGAAAAATTTCCTGGCAGACGGTTTCGATGCTGCGCACGAACCCGCGCCCCTCGCAGGTCGGACAGGGATCGCAGAGCTGGCGCTGCAGGGATTCACGCGTGCGCTTGCGCGACATCTCCACCAGGCCTAAAGGTGACAGGCCCGTCACGCGGCAGCGCGCGCGGTCGCCAGCCATCGCGGCGGTTAACGCCTCCAGCACATTCTGCCGATGCGTCTCTTCCTGCATGTCGATGAAGTCGACGATGATGATGCCACCCAGGTTGCGCAGCCTGATCTGGCGCGCCACCGCCGCAGCGGCTTCGATATTGGTCTTGTAGATCGTATCTTCGAGGTCGCGGTGCCCGGTGAAGCCGCCGGTATTGACGTCGATCGTCGACATGGCTTCCAGCTGGTCGATCACCAGGTAGCCACCCGAGCGCAGCGGCACCTGCCGGTCCAGTGCGCGCGCGATCTCCTCTTCGACCTGGTGCACGGCGAACAGCGGCCGCGGATCGCTGTAGTACTCGGCCTTGCCGGCATCCGCCGGCATGAAGGCGCGCAGGAATTCGCCGACACGGGCAAATTCGGCTTCGTTATCGACGATCACCCTGATGACACCATGGGCGCATTCGTCGCGCAGTACCCGCACACCTAACGACGGCTCGGCATGCAGCAGCTGGCCCGGTTGCGCCGCCGGAATCGCCGCCGCCAGCTGCTGCCACAGGCGGTCAAGATAGCGGATGTCATCGCGGATCGCCTGGCCGTCCGCGCCCTCGGCCGCGGTGCGCACGATGAAGCCGCCACCATGACCCGCGGCGAT
Source organism: Steroidobacteraceae bacterium (assembly GCA_036786925.1). Taxonomy (GTDB): domain Bacteria; phylum Pseudomonadota; class Gammaproteobacteria; order Steroidobacterales; family Steroidobacteraceae; genus UBA964. Next base: position 12,622 of record DAIQQI010000040.1, on the reverse strand, counting down.
GCTCGGCAGCAGGATTTCCCGCAGTCGCTCGCGCTCCGCCTCATCGGCAATGCGGGTCGAAATCCCGATGCCCGAACTGTTAGGCATGAATACCAGGTAGCGCGACGGCAATGACAGGTTGGTCGTCAGGCGGGCGCCCTTGGTGCCGATCGGATCCTTCGCCACCTGCACGACAATGTCGTCGCCCGCGCTGATCAGGCGGCGAATGTCGGTTTCATTGCTGTCCGGGTGCTGCTGTATGTCATCGATGTGCAGGAAGCCGGTGCGCGCGAGACCGATGTCGACGAACGCGGCCTGCATGCCGGGCAGAACGCGCTGCACATTGCCGCGGTAAACGCGGCCGACCAGCGTGCGATCGTCCGGGCGCTCGACAAACAATTCCTGGACCGCGCCGTCCTCCAGCAATGCCACGCGGGTTTCGCTGAAGCCGACGTTGATCATGATTTCTGGTTTCACAACTGCCTCGCGGATTGTGCGGCAATGCCCGCACCAGCTAACAACAATGAGGTCTCGTAAAGCGGCAGGCCCATGACGCCCGAGTAACTTCCGGCCAGGTGCTCGACAAACGCGGCCGCCAGGCCCTGGATCGCATAGCCTCCGGCCTTGCCGAAAGGCTCGCCGCTCGAAACATAGCGATCCATGTCGGCAGCCGACAGTGCCGCAAATCGCACCTGCGACACCGACAAGCGCGCCTCACAACGGTTGCGGCAGGCAAGCGCGACCGCCGACAACACCTCGTGCTGCCGGCCGGCCAGCAGCGACAGCATACGCCGGGCATCGGCGGCATCCACGGGTTTGCCCAGAATGACCCCATCGAGGATCACGGCCGTGTCGGCGCCTAACACAGGGAGGCCCCCGGCCGCCGGGTCCATGGCCATGGCTTCGGCCTTGGTCCGCGCCAGCCGCAGCACATAGTCGCGTGGCGCCTCGCCCGGCCGCTCGGCTTCATCGATGTCGCCCGGTGCGACGCAGTGGGCGATGCCAATCTGCTGCAGCAGCGCGCTGCGCCGCGGCGAAGCGGATGCGAGACAGATGAGCGGCGCTGTTGCTGTGGTTTCAGTCACGGTGATAAGGGTGCCCAGACATCAGGGTCACGGCGCGATACAGCTGCTCGGCCAGCAGCACGCGCACCAGCGCGTGCGGCAGCGTCAGTCGCGACAGGGACCAGCGTTCGGTCGCGCGGGCCAGGACCTCCGGAGCGAAGCCGTCCGGCCCGCCGATCAGAAGCGCGACGCTGCCGCTCTGCAGCCAGCGTGGCAGCTGCTTGGCCAGCTCCCGCGAGGAGTGCTCGCGCCCGCGCTCATCCAGCGCCACGACGCAGTCGCCCGGACCTAACACCGACAGCATGCGTCGCCCTTCGTCAGCCACCAGGCGTTCCACCCGTGCCGGACTGTCAGCGGCGCTGCGCCGCGCCACCGGGATCTCGGTGAGCTCGAGGCGATGGCTGCCGCGCAGCCGGCGTGCGTAGTCGTTGTACGCCTGATCGACCCAGTCGGGCATACGCGTACCCACCGCGATGAGCCGCAGTGGCATGGTTCAATCCGCCTTGCGCCGCCTCGCTGGCGGGCGGCGTTTGGCCGCTGCAGCCGCCTGCGCCGCGGCGGCTGGCAGGCTAACAAGATTGGCGCCGCGGTCCCACAGCTCCTCGAGCGCGTAGAACTCGCGGACCCGCGGCAGCATCACGTGCACCATGACGTCCGGCAGGTCGATCAGCACCCATTCGCCGTCGCGCGCGCCCTCGACGCCTAACGGGCGCAGGCCGTTGCCCTTGGCCAGTTGCTGCACCCGATCCGCGATCGCGCGGACCTCGGCGCTCGTCGCGATCGAGCGGACATGACGATCCGAATTGCCGCTGGCGATCACCATGTAGTCGGTTACGTCAGTAAGACCGCGCACATCGAGCATGCGCGCATCCACGGCCTTGAGATCCTGCAGCGCGCTGTTCACCAGCGTCAGGCATGGCGGGGCTGCGGACTTGTCTTTGTTCGGTTTGGGGGTTTTTTTCTTGCTCATAGCCTTTGCCGTGAATAACAACCTGTTTCGATAATGATGTCGCGGACCGCGTCGGGCACCAGGAAGCGCGGGTCGCGCCCCGTGGTGATGATATTGCGCAGGTCGGTGGAGGAAATTTCGAGCTGGGTCACGCCATGCACGTGAATATGCCCGGCCGGCTTCTGGTGCAGGTCGCGCACCGAGCCCGTGCCCCGGTCGACCATCATCTCACCTAACGGACCGCTGGTGGGCGCCTTCCATCCGGGACGATGCGCGACGATGACGTGGGCCAGGTCGACGATCTCACGCCAGCGGTGCCAGTTCGGCAGCCCCAGAAACGCGTCCATGCCGAGAATCAGGCACAGCGGCAGGTCCGGGTTCTCCTGGCGCAACTCGGCCAGGGTATCGACCGAATACGACACGCCGGTGCGGCGCACTTCCCGGTCGTCGACGACAAAACCGGGCTGGTCGGCCACCGCGGCCCGCACCATCGCCAGGCGCAGCCCGGCGTCGGCGATCGGCTCGTCGCGGTGCCCGGGATTGCCGGTCGGGATGAAACGCAGCTCGGACAGGCCCAGCACCTGCCACATCTCGAAGGCGGTTCGCAGGTGCCCAAAATGGATCGGGTCGAAGGCCCCGCCAAAAATGCCGATCGGATTCATCCGGGTATTGTGCCAGCCGCTCAGCGGCGCACCAAAGGCATTCGCACTCCGCAAAATTCGGCGGCCAGTTGCGCCAGCTCATCCCAGGGATCGCCGGGCATGCGACCCTTGATCATCCGATCGACGCGCATCGCCCGAAACGACAGGCGCGCCAGGGGGATGCGCGTCAGGCGCCGCAGCGCCGTTTCAAACGCCTGGGTCAAAGCCGGGGGCCGCCAGCCGCGCTTGCTGTTGCCAGCGCGCTCGTTGACCAGCGCTTCGATTTCGCGCGCCAGGCTCCACAGCACCAGCGTGGATTCCGTGCCTTCGGCGCGTAATCCGGACAGCGTGCGCAGCGCCCGTGCCGCATCGCCGCGCAACGCCGCTTCCGCCAGCTGTGAGATGTCAAATCGGGCGCTGTCGGTCACCGCTGCCTGCATCGCGTCGGCAGTGATGCGCGCGGTGCCATGCAGCAACGCGAGCTTGTCGATCTCCTGCTGCGCAGCTAACAAATTGCCTTCCACGCGCGACGCCAGCCATTGCAACGCGTCGTCGTCCAGGTTGAGGCCGGCGCGCTGGCAACGGCTGGCGAGCCACTGGGTCAGCCGCGCCCCCTCGGGCGGATAGACGGTGACATAAACGCCCTGCGCTTCGATTGCGCTCACCCATTGGCCCACGGGCGCGCTCAGACGTTCGGTGAGAATCAGCAGGAACAGGTCCTGATCGGCGCGGCCAGCGACCTCGGCAAGCAGCTTGCTGCCCTGGTCGCCGGGCTTGCCCGTCGGCATGCGCAGTTCAACCAGGCGTTTGTCAGAGAACAGCGAGCGCGAGTCCAGGGCCTGGCGGAACTCCGACCAGTCAATACCGCGTTCGACAAAATGTACTTCGCGCTCCGCGCAGCCGGCGCGGCGCGCGGCGGCGCGGATGGCGTCCGCACATTCGGCGACCTGCAGCGGCTCGTCACCAGCGACCAGCCAGATGCCGCATCGTGCGCTTGCCAGCGTCGCGGCCAGTTTGTCGGGATAAATCTTCATGGTTGGGGATTTGCTACCATTCTGCCATGCATCGACAGCGCCCGGCGACGCTGATGACCGCGCTGGCAATCAGCTGCGCCGCACTGGCACACGCCGACGATTTTCAGCAACTGGGCACCCATGAGCATGGCCGCCTGACACTCAATGTCGTGGTCGAGGGCACGCTGCTGAGCGTGGAGCTGGAAGCACCGGGCATGAACGTTCTGGGCTACGAGCACCGCCCGCGCAGCCCGGTCGAGCAACGCCAGTTCGATGCGCAGGACCGCTGGCTCAGGTCCGGGCGCGAGGCCGTCGGCGTCCCGCCAGCGGCCGCGTGCCGCCTCGAGAAAGTCACTGTTAGCTCGCCGGACTGGTCGGCGACCCGGGCTGGCGAAGATCATGGCGATTACCGGGTCAACTGGCGTTTTCGCTGCGCCAATGCCGGCGTGCTTGCCTGGTTCGAGCCCTGGATGCTGGAAAAATTGCTGGGCGTGAATCAGGTCGAAGTCAATCTCATCAACGGCAACCTGCAGACCCGGCTGGCAGCCGGCGGGCCGCGGCAACGCCTGGCATTGCGTTAGTACATGAGCGCACCCGCGATCGAACTGCGCGACGTGGTTTTTGCCTGGCCCACGGGACCAACGGTGCTGGACATTGCCCGGCTGGACGTCGCGCGCGGCGAAAGAGTTTTTCTGCGCGGCGCCAGCGGCAGCGGCAAGAGCACTTTGTTAGGAATCATCGGTGGCGTGCTGCGGCCCGGACAGGGCTCGATACGGGTGCTCGGCACCGAGCTTGCCAGCCTGCGGCCCGGCGCCCGTGACCGCTTCCGCGGCGATCACATCGGTTTCATCTTCCAGATGTTCAACCTGATTCCGTACCTCTCGGTGCTCGACAACGTGCTGCTGCCGGCCCGTTTCACGCCGCAGCGCGGCGCGGCCTTTGCCGCCGCGGGCGCCCTGCGCGACGAGGCGCGGCGGCTGCTGGCGGCGCTGGGCCTGCATGAGCCAGCGCTGCAGGGGCGCGCCGTTACCGAGCTCTCGATCGGCCAGCAGCAGCGCGTCGCCGCGGCGCGCGCCCTGCTGGGGTCGCCGGAACTGATCATTGCCGACGAACCGACTTCGTCGCTCGATTACGACGCGCGCGCCGATTTCCTGCAACTGCTGATGCAGGAATGCGCGCGCAGCTCGGCCACCCTGCTGTTCGTCAGCCACGACACCTCGTTAGGCAGCCTGTTCGACCGCAGCGTCGCGCTGCGCGAGATCAACCGCGCGGCCCCGCCGGCCGGGGTGGCCGCATGACCATCCTGCCGCTGGCACTGCGCTCGCTGTGGAACCGCCGCGGCACCGCGCTGCTAACGGTCTTCTCGATTGCGGTCAGCGTATCGTTGTTGTTAGGCGTGCAGAAGATGCGGGTCGCGGCCCGCGACAGCTTTGCCAATACCGTTTCCGGCGTGCACCTGATCGTCGGCGCGCGCTCCGGGCCGCTGAACCTGCTGCTGTATTCGATATTCCGGGTCGGCGACGCGACCGCCAATGTCAGCTGGGCGAGCTACCAGAAGATCGCCGGGCATCCGGACGTGGAATGGACCATCCCGATTTCACTGGGCGATTCGCATCGCGGCTTCCGGGTGGTCGGCACCAACGCCGACTATTTCGCGCACTACCAGTATGGCGGTGATCGCACCCTGGTGTTCGCGCAGGGCAAGCCCTTTGCCGACCTGTTCGACGTGGTGTTAGGCGCCGAGGTCGCGCGGCAGCTCGGCTACAAGCTCGGCGCTGAGATCATCGTGGCCCACGGCCTCGGGCGCGTCAGCTTCAGCCAGCACAAGGACAAGCCGTTTCGTGTCGCCGGCATTCTCGCCGCGACCGGCACACCGGTCGACCGCAGCGTGCATGTCAGCCTGGAGGCGATCAGCGCCATTCATCTTGACTGGCAGAACGGCGTGCAGCCCGCGCCCTGGGCACGCATCGGCGCAGCGCAGGCGCGCCAGGCCAACCTGACACCGGACAGCATCACGGCATTCCTGGTGCGCATGAAGGAGCCCGCGCTGATATTCACCATGGAGCGCAGCATCAACCAGTATCGCGGCGAGCCCTTGTCGGCAGTCATACCGGGGGTAGCACTCACGCAGCTGTGGGACCTGGTTGGTATCGCCGACACGGCCCTGACGATCGTCGCGGGTTTCGTGGTGCTGGCCGGGCTGCTCGGCATGCTAACAGCCATCCTGACAACGCTGAACGAGCGGCGGCGCGAGATGGCGATCATGCGTTCCATGGGCGCGCGCCCAGCCCATATCTTTTCGCTGCTGATGGCCGAAGCCGGCACGCTGGCCCTGCTCGGGGTCCTGGCAGGTGTCGCCCTGACCTTCGCGTTACTGGCACTGGCGGCGCCGCTGATCGCCCAGCGCTACGGAATTTTCATCCAGCCGGGCGGTCTTAGTGGCATGGATCTGTCACTGTTGGCCGGTATCGTGGTTGTGGCCCTGCTGCTGGGCGCGTACCCGGCTTGGCGCGGCTATCGAAATACCCTGAGCGATGGCCTGAGCATGCGCGTCTGAGCAAGCCGCGTAGAATGATCACCATGAAGCCCACGCTTATGTTGAGCGGCTTGACCGCCACACTGCTGCTCGCGGCGAGCCCGGCATGGACGATCGAAGCCAAGCCCAAGGCCAGGCCCGCAACAGCGGCTACCGCGCCGGCAGCCACGTCGGCGGCGACCCCTGGCAACGCCTCCGCAACGGGCGCACAGGCGCCTGCGGCGGCGGGCAGCGCCACAGCGCGTGAACTCGACTGGGAAGACCTCATTCCCGCCGAATCAAAAAATCGTCCGCCCTCGGGCACTCCGCCACCGATGCACGATTATCTGGGCGAGGGCGGCCTGGCAGCGCAGCAGGTCATGGATTTTGCGGTCAACAAGGCACTGGACGGCAACACGGTCAGGCTGCCGGGTTTCATCGTGCCGCTGGAAGTCAGTAAAGAAGGCAAGGTGACGGAGTTCTTCCTGGTGCCGTATGTCGGCGCCTGTATTCACGTGCCACCGCCGCCGCCCAACCAGATCATCTACGTGCGTGCCGAGAAAGGCCTCGCCCTGGAGAGCATCTGGGAGGCCTACTGGGTGACCGGCAAGCTGTCGATCACCAATCGCAGCACGCGCCTCGGCGCCGCGGCCTATCAGCTGGCGGCCGACAAGGTCGAAATCTACAAGTTCTGAAGCTAACGCCGCACTAACACAGAGTCGATGGCCTGGAAGTGCGCCGCAATGATCGGCGGGTTATATCGGCCGACCGGCAACCCGTTGTAGATGATGTGGGTGCCGCCCTCGAGGAATTCGCGCGTATAAGGCACCGACCAGTCGGGGTAGTCGATCGGCGCGTAGCGGTCGAAATCCCTGAAGCCCTCGAAGTTGAACATCGCGTGCGAAAACATCGTGTCGGTGTTTTCGACAAAAAACTCGATCGGCAGGTTGATCACATAGTCAAACTTGTCGCGGATGCCATCCCTGAACGCCGTGTTGGTCGACAGGTAAGTGCCGCGGGGATTGTTGACCGGATCCGCGAAATGATCCTGCGCCAGCACCACCTGCTTGCGACCGAAGTCGTAGCGATCTAACAAGGCAGCGACGTCCCTGAGCATCGCGTCGCGATACGGCGGCGCCAGTTTCAGCCAGGCTTCCTCGGGCACGAAATCCCAGGGCATGCCGTGCACCGACACGGCGACCTTGACATCGACGTCCCTGCCGCGCGGCAGCGTATCCAGCCGGTCCCTGAGCATGTCGAGATAGGCCTGCCGCAGCACCGGAAAATCGCCCAGCTGCGGCGCGAGGATCACCTTGATCTTCCGGCCGTGCGTTTTTTCCCAGGCCTCGATGTCTTCGAAGGCGTGGCGGAACGAGCCGTTGAATTCCTCGTGGTGAGAGTAGATCGGCACGGACGGCGCGATGACCAGGGTGTCGATGCCGCTGTCCAGCAATTCATCGATCGCGTCTTTCAGGATGCCGAAATTGTCCGACGTTGCGACGCGCCACGGCATCTCGCCATACTTTTCCTGGATCCGCGCCATGGCGCTTGCGGCGATGATTTTCATGCCGGCCTCGTGCGGCAGCTTGTGATTCACGAACCCATGGCCATAGTAATAAACCGTGGCCTTGGTCATCAGCTTGGACGCTATGGTGGGAATACCCTGCTTGCGGGTTGTTAGCAGAAAATAGCCGTGATCGAGGTGCAGGCGCGGGTCGGGCGGCACCCAGCGCACTTCGCCGCGCTGGTATTTCTCCAGGTAGCGCAGGCCATCGACGTCGCGCTCGCTGCCATGCAGGTCGACGAGCAGCGTGGGCTTGAATTCCTGGAACTCGTAGAACCTGGCCTTGTCCAGCAGCACGACGCCGCGATCCGCCGTGGCGAAATTCCGGAATGGCCAGGGGATGTACTGCAGCGATTTCAGCGCAATGTTGTAGTAATCGGCGCGCCGGTTGTCTTCCGGCATGATCAGTTCGGTCACCAGGACGCCGACCTTGCCGATCGGTTTGCGGTCCTGCGTGAGGTAATAGCTGTAGTAGTTCGGTTCGCGCAGCTGCGGCGGCGGATTCTGGTACTTGAACAGGCCATAGCCGGCACCGGCCAGCACCAGCAGCGTGACCGCCACCCGGGTAGTCCATTTACGCAACCTGCCCGCCATGCCGGATCTCCTAGAACTGATAACGCAGCTTCACCACGAACTGGTCCTGGTTCGGGTTGTCGTTCACTCCAGACCACAACTGCTGGAATCCGTCGTCGCCCGTGCTGCCGTACAGACCGCCGCGCGTATACACCACAAACAGATCTGACAGGGTTTTCAGCTCGTAGCGATAGCGCAGCTGAAGACCGAGTTCGCTGCGCTGAAAAGAAGTTGCCGGGCTGGAGCGCGGCAGCAGCTGTCCGTTAGCTGCGATGTCATAGGCCTGCCGGCCGTCCGCCTGGAGCCCAACCCACTGCAGGCGCGCCCGCAGTTCCTGCTTCTGCGACGGGAACCAGCTGATGCCCTGGCGAAGGATCCACTGGCGCTTGCGATAACTTGCCAGTTCGTTGATGCCGGGCACGAACGCAAACCAGTCGGGACTGTCCAGCCAGGTCACCTGCGTGTTGGCGCTGAATTGCGGCGTAAAGTAATACGTCAGAAACAAATAACTCTGCACGGCCGCCTTGCCGCGCACACCCTCCTCGAACACCTTGATTTCGGCTTCGGTGCGCACACGTGTCGACGACTGCTCGGTCGCGAACAGGCTGGCGGAATAGCGCGACGGAATGCGCACCGCCGCACCGCCGCGCGTGATCAGGTCGTCGAACCCGGAGGTGTCGTACTCGAACTTGAGGTTGATGCCGTGCGGCTTGCGAAAGCGCCACTCGCGCTCGAGTTTGAAAACTGCCGGCAAATTCCGCCCGAAATCGTTTTGCGCCAGCCTGGCGGTCAGCTCCAGGCGCGTGAACGCGAGCCTGCTGGAGTCGGGTAGCTTGCGTTGGTAGATGTCCCACTGGCCGCGCAATGCCCGCAGGCTGCGGCGCGGCTGATAGCCGAGATCATTGAGGTCAAGATTACGGTCGTACCAAAGCAGTTCATATTCCTGGCCAAAGCGCAGCTGCGGATCATCGCGGTAGTTGAGCCACATTCCCAGCCCATCGCGCGCGCCCGGCGCATCGACGAGGCTCGCCAGCGCCTGGCCTCGCAGGCTGACGCTGCTCTTCGGACTGAATTCAAAGTCGAGCGACTGCACGGTTGCGGTTCGCTCACGCGTCGGCCGGTCGACGACGCTACCCATCCAGCCTAACGAAACTCGCTCGCCGCGATAGTTACCCCGGCCCACGAAGTAGCGCCGGCCTTTGGCCAGGTCGCTGTCATCCTCCAGCGCGGCGAATGCGCCAAGTTCGAATTTGTCGATGATGCCGGTGTATTTCGCGGCGGTGATGATTTCGCTCGCGCCTAACGGGCCAGCATCGGCATTGCCCCCGATGCGTCGCGTATTGATAAGGCGCCCTTCGTCGGGCAGGCGCAGGTCGAACACGCTCTGGTTCTCGGTGAAGAACGGCCGCTTCTCGGAGAAGAAAGTCTCGATCGCGGAAAAATTGACGACCAGGTCATCGCTTTCGACCTGGCCGAAGTCCGGGTTGACGGTGGCGGTAAACTGGTGCGGCCCCTGCGGCTTCCAGGCGATGTCCAGGCCCGCGCGACCTAACATGCGGTCGTTGAGCCGGTCGGAACTCAGCGACGCGTATGGAAACCAGTCGAGGCGCGCGGTGGAATAGCGTGGCACCGTGATCTTGTGCATGCCGGCGATGAAATTGGGGCTGGCGCTGCTGATCGCGGGATATCCATAGCCATGCGCCATGCGCTTGATGAATTGCGCGAACCACACGCCGATGACGCGCTGATCGCCCTGGCCACTGCTCATCGGCACGCTCGACCAGGGAATCAGCCACTCCGCGTTCCAGCCCCGCTCGTCCTCGTGCGCGCCGTGAAACCAGATACCGTCCCAGTCATAGGTGGGCGCCGGGCGGCCCTTGGCCAGCACGCCATCGCGGACCGAATTGGCCATCGAGATCGTGAATTCGTAGGCGGTGTGCCCCTCGCCCTCGAAGTCGACCACGAGCCGGATCGGATCGGCATCCATGCGTGCCGCATCCCTTTGCGAACGCCCGTGACTGCGGATTTCCGGCGGTACTTCGGCGCGCGCCCACACCGCCAGTCCCTCGGGCGTGGCCACGACCCTGGCGACGACCGGATACGGCGCGGGCTCTCCGGTGAATGGATCAACCGAGGTAAAGCCTGTTATGACCTCCGCCTGCGCCCACTCCGGTTCATCGGCCAGGCCATCCGCGCTGATCGCCGCCAAGCTAACACGACTTAGAATCAATCCAAGCAAAAAAACCGTTAAGCTGCGGCCCAGGACATTGTTGAGAATTTTCGACAAGTGCAGACAGATCCGTGACCAGGTCCCCGATTCCTATCTTCCATTATTCCCCGGCAGCACACCCGTGAAAAACTCCCGCAAGGCCAGACTACGGATTCGTACACCGGCCACCGAACTCTATCCACCCGTCCGCGTGCGGCGCAGCGGCCACCTGCGCGTCTCCAAACTGCACGAGATCTACTGGGAGGAAAGCGGAAATCCCGCCGGCAAACCGGTGGTCTTCCTGCATGGCGGCCCGGGTGGCGGCACCACGCCGCGCATGCGGCAGTTCTTCAACCCGCGCAAGTACCGGATCGTGCTCTTTGATCAACGCGGCTGCGGCAAGAGCCGGCCGCATTCCAGCCTCGTGGACAACACGACCTGGCACCTGGTCAGCGACATGGAGCTGCTGCGCGAACACCTCGGCATCGAGCGCTGGCTGGTGTTCGGCGGCTCCTGGGGCTCGACCCTGGCGCTCGCGTACGCGCAGACGCACCCGGAGCGCGTCAGCGAGCTGGTGCTGCGCGGCATTTTCCTGCTGCGGCCCTGGGAACTGCATTGGTTCTATGGCGCGCCGGATGGCACCGGTGCGCTGTATCCGGACCTGTACGAAGAATACGTCCGGCCGATACCGCCAGCCGAGCGTGGCGACATGATCAGGGCCTACTACAAGCGCCTCACCAGTCCTAACAGGAAAACCCTGCTGCAGGCGGCGCGCGCCTGGTCGATCTGGGAAGGCGCAACCAGTTTTTTGTTAGGCGATCCGGACTATGTCGCCAAGTTCAAGGATGCCGCCTATGCCGCGGCGTTTGCGCGCATCGAATGCCATTACTTCATCAATGGCGGTTTCCTGCGCACGCCCACGCAGTTGCTGGACGACGTGGCGCGCATCCGCCACCTTCCCTGCATCATCGTGCAGGGCCGTTATGACGTCGTTTGCCCGATGCGCAGCGCCTGGGACCTGCACCGCGCCTGGCCGGAAGCGGATCTGCGGATTGTCGGCGACGCCGGCCATTCGGCGTTCGAGCCCGGCATCTCGCGCGAGCTGGTGCGCGCGACCGCTCAGTTCGCCGACCAGCGCTGAACGAAACTAACCGTCTCGTCCAGCACCGGCGCACGCCGCCGCAGCGGCACCGAGAAAGCGGCAACGGTGTCGGAATGGCTGAGTCGCGGCATCATCCGCAAAGTCACATTCACACCCTGGGCGCGCAGCGCTGCGGCCAGCGTTTCAGTGTTGCGCGGATCGACCGTCTGGTCTGCCTGGCCATGTATCAGTAACGCCGGTGGCGCGGCGGGACCGGCGAAATTCAGCGGCTGCCAGTCCGCCGTTGTCCAGGGTGGACCGAAGATGCTATTCAGCACCCGCGTGTTAGGCACCAGCACATGCGGCGCCGACAAGGCGATCAGGCGGCGCACCTCGACATCGCCGGCACCGGCGCGGGCCAGATAGCGTCGATCCAGCGCGACCATGCTGGCGATATAGCCGCCCGCGGAATGGCCCATCACGAACAGGCGCGTTGGATCGCCACCGTACTCGGCGGCATGGTCATGCACCCATTTGACAGCCTGTGCCGCGTCAGCGACGAAATCAGGAAAAACCGCGGGTGGATATACCCGGTAGTCGGGCAGCACGGCGATCAGGCCACGCCGCGCCAGCGCGGCGCCGACGAAGCGGTAGTTCTCACGGCGCCCATACTGAAAGGAGCCGCCGTACCAGAAGACCACCACCGGTGCGGCCCGGGCGCCGCGCGGAACGTAGACATCGAGTGTGCGGCGCGCGCCGTCGCCGTAGCGCAACGCCGCATGACGGTGATAGTCGCCGAGCAGCGCGGGTGCGTTCGCGGCCGCCAGTTGCAGGCTGGTGCAGGATGCTAACAGCAGGGTCGCGCCGAGCAGCAGAACGCGCCTCAGCATCGCAATGCCCCGGTGGGATGGCCAAAGGTGTCGACAACGCCCTGCTGCTGCAGCCAGTGGAGAGCGTCGGCGGCGTCATCGCGGTACCAGGCGCCGGTTGAGCCGAGGCGAAACGTGTAGCCCCAGGCGTCCATGTCCTGCATG
>DAIQQI010000487.1:0-1401 GCA_036786925.1 Steroidobacteraceae bacterium | reverse complement strand
CAGGCGCACATCGGGCAGGCGCTGGCGCGGCTGTTCGACTGCCTGGACGAGGCCAGCCGTGCGCAGGCCGCGATGTTGTCCTCGGGCTGGATCGCGCGCACGCGCCTGTGCACGCTGCTGGCGCCGGGCGGCGATCAGCAGGCGTTGCAGCTTGCGCAGGCGCGGCAATGGGAAGTAACCGCGCCGTTGCCCTTCGGCGTCGCGCTGAACATTGCGGTCAATGCGCGGCCGGCAGCGGCCGCCGATGCGGTTGCGCTGCTTGCGGGCGAGTACACGGTCCGGGATGCGTCCGTGTTAGCTCGCGCCCGGGCCCTGCGTGCGGCCTGCGCAGGCGCACAGCTCTTTGAGCTCGCCGAGCAGGATGCACGCATCGCATCCCTGCTGCTGGCGAGCCTGGCCGACGGCGCCGGTGCGGACGCGCAGCGCGCCTGCGATATTGCTGTCAGTGAGCGGGCCGCGGTGGCGGCGCGCGTCATGGTCGAGCAGTGCGATTTCCTCATTGCCGTCTGGGACGGTCTGTCAGGCGCGGCGGTAGGCGGCACGGCGCATACGATCGCCGCGGCGCTGGATGTCGGCACCACGGTCGTGTGGGTGGATGCGCGCGCGCCCGCTAGCTGGCGCATCCTGCGTGCGCCGGAAACACTGGCGATCCTGGACTCGGACCCGCAGGCTGGCCTCGCCAGCGCTGCCGACCTGCAGGAGCTGGTGACGCAGGCGCTGGTGCCGATCATGCCTGGCGCCGCGCGGCGCCAGGCGCGGGTGGCGCGTTCCGGCGTCGATGCCCTGCAGAGCGAGCACTGGCACACGCGCAGCAATCCGCTGCTGCATGCCTATCGGCGCATCGAAGCGCTGTTTGGCAGCGACAGCTGGGCGGGCCGCTGGCGCAACTTGCGCCAGCACTACGAAGCGCCGGAGCAGATTGCGGCGCACAGTGGCGCCAGGTTCGCGGCTGCTGCCGGCGCGCTGCCGGACGGCGACCACGGGTTCGCAACCCGCTTGATCGCGTCGGTGCTGCCGCGATTTGCCTGGGCTAACGGCATGGGAACCTACCTGTCGGATGCGTATCGCGGCGGCATGGTCGCGAATTTCCTGCTTGCGGCGGTGGCGATCGTTGGCGGCCTGTTATGGCTGCCGTTCGGCGCCGAACAGCACAAGTGGTGGTTCGCGCTGCTCGAATTCCTGCTGCTGTCGGGAATTCTCACGCTGACCGCCGTCGCCAGCCGGCGCCGCTGGCATGGCCGCTGGTTTGAATCGCGGCGCGTGGCGGAATACCTGCGGCATGCGCCGATCCTGCTTTTGTTAGGTAGCGCGCGCCCGGCCGGCCGCTGGCCGCGCGGCCCCGACACGTCCTGGCCGGAGTGGTACGCGCGCCAGACGCTGCGCGAGCTGGGCCTGCCGCGG
>DAIQQI010000273.1:2722-4575 GCA_036786925.1 Steroidobacteraceae bacterium | reverse complement strand
GGCCGCCGCGGCCTTCTCCAGCACCGTGCGCATCCGTGGTTCCTTGGCTAGATAGGCGAGGCGAAATTCCAGCGGGTCGCGGCGCGCCAGAACGGCAAGCTCGTCGACAAAAGACTCGGCCACAAAGCCGTTATGCGAATGACCGACCGAGCGCCAGAAACCGACCGGCACACCGAGGTCGACTTCGCGGTAATCCATGGACACGTCGGCGAGATCGTAATGCAGGTCGCTGCTGCCCTGGGTCATCAGAAAATCCGTGCCGCTTTTCAGCATGTCCGGACTGCGGCGGCGCGCAATTGATGAAGCCGCAAGCTGGTGCGCGTACGACAGCCACTGGCCGTCCGCGCTGACGCGTCCGCTCAGTTTGTTAGCAGTCATGGGCCGGTAGAAGTCGTGGCGCATGTCGTCTGCGCGGGTCCAGATGATTTTTACGGGCACCTGGCTCTGCTTCGCTGCCTCGACCGCGTCGACGACAAAATCCCACTCGCCCCGGCGACCGAACGCACCGCCGATCAGTTGCGTGTGGACAAAAACCTGCGTGAGTGGCAGGCCCGTGATCTCAGCACCCCAGTTCTGCGCGCGGCTCGGCGCCTGGGTCCCGACCCAGATGTCGCAGCGATCTGGCCGCACCTCCGCGCTGCAGGCGAGCGGCTCGAGCGCCGCATGCGCAAGAAACGGCGTTGAATAGCTGACATCCAGCACGCGATCATCCGGCCGGACCGGCGTCGCCCCGACCGGCGCGCGCGCCGATACACCAGGCATCGCCAAAGCTGCGGCGAGACGCTGACGCAGCGCGCCGGTATCGTCGCCGCCGGCGGGCATCCTGGGCCAGGTCACGCTCAGAGCGTCGCGGCCTTTTTGCGCCGCATGGAAATTTCGCGCCAGTACGGCGATGCCGCTGGTGATGGGCAGCACCCGCACCACGCCCCGGACCCGCAGGGCGCGACGGGCATCAAGCCGGACTGGCTTCATGCCGGCAACGGGTGCGCGCGCAACCACTCCCACCAGCATATTGGGCCGCGCCACATCGATGCCAAATTGCGCGCTGCCGTCGACCTTGGCCGGTGTATCAATTCGTGGCTGCTCGCGACCTAACAGACGCCACTGATCCCGGGGTTTGAGCGCAACGCCAGCCGGCACTGGCAGCGAACGCGCGCTGTCGATAAGTTCGCCGTAGGCGAGCCGCTGACCGGTCAGCGTGTTGCGCACGTAGCCGGCGTCGGTTGCTAACACATTCAGCGGCTGGTTCCAGCGTTGCGCTGCTGCCTGCAGCAGCATCTGGCGAGCGGTCGCTCCCAGCTGTCGCAAGGGCAGGAAACTCGAGCTGACGCTGCTGGAATAGCCGGTAGCCTGGTTGCCGCGTTCGTCGCGAAACGCCAGCGCACCGGGCGCCAGCTCGGCGCGGACCGCGGCAAATGGCACATCGAGTTCTTCGCAGATCAGCATCGGCAGCGCGGTGAGCACGCCCTGCCCCATTTCCGACTTGGCGACCCGGATCGTGACCTGGCCAGAGGAATCCAGCTCGAGCATGGCGTGCACCGACCAGTGGCCCGGCGCGCCCGGGCTCCCGGCCGCAAATCCCAGTTGCAGCCAGCCGCCGACCGCGAGGCCCTGTCCCGCCCGGATCAGAAATTCCCGTCGCTGCATCAGCGCGTCATCCTCTCGATGGCCTCGTACCGGTCAGCCGCGATTTTCGCGCGCTACGCGCAGCCTGTCGATTAAACTGCGCGCCGTCCAGAATAACCCGACTATCGCCCATGGATTTTTCTGCCTTGCTCCCTGTCGCTGCTCTGCTGCTCTCTGCCGGACTGCTGGGCGGCCTGGTCGCGGGTCTGCTGGGCGTGGGCGGCGGC
>DAIQQI010000273.1:0-2712 GCA_036786925.1 Steroidobacteraceae bacterium | reverse complement strand
GCCCTCCTCGGCAGCATCGGCGTGCCGCCGGATTGGCGCATGCATATGGCGGTCGCGACCTCGATGTCGACCATCATTCCAACCTCGATCGCATCCAGCCGCGCGCATCACGCGCGCGGCGCCACCGACTGGAAACTCATCCGTCACTGGGCCCCGGGCCTGATGTTAGGCGCATTGGCAGGCTCCGCGCTTGCGTCGCGGGCCAGCGGTCCCGTGCTGTCCGGCATGTTCGGCCTGACTGCGCTGCTCATCGCGATCAAGATGTACCTGCCGTTCGATCACTGGCGAATTCGTGCGCAGGTGCCTCTTGGCCTGGGTGGCAACCTTATTTCGGGATTCATCGCGCTGGTCTCGGCCATGCTGGGCATCGGCGGCGGCATGCTGGGCGTGCCGGCAATGACTTTGTTAGGTGAGCCGGTGCACCGCGCCGTGGGCACGGCGGCAATGTTTGGCCTCCTGATCGGTGCGCCCGCCACCATCGGCTACCTGTTCGCGCGGCCAGGCGTGGCCCTGCCGGGCATCACCGTCGGACTGGTAAGCCTGCTGGGGTTTGCATTGATTGCGCCAGCCTCGGTGCTGATGGCGCCGCTGGGCGCCAAGCTGGCCCATGCTCTGTCGCGTCGCGCCCTGTCGCAGGCGTTTGCGGTGTTCCTGTTTATTGTTGCCATGCGCATGTTCTACCGGACCTTTGCCCCATGAAAACACTCGATATTGCCGGACCGTTGTTTGAGGATTTCCATGTTGGCCTCAGTTTCGATGCACCCTCGGTCACCCTGACCGAAGGTCACGCCGCGGCCTATCAGGCAATGTTTGGCGATCGCCTGCGCCTGCCGCTCGACCAGTACGCCGCGCGCCAGGCCCTGGACGGCGCTGCTGCGCACCCGCTGCTGGCAATTCATGTCGCGATCGGCCAGTCGACCTGGGCCTCGCAACGCGTCAAGGCCAACCTTTTCTATCGCGGCCTGACGTTGCAGCGGCCGATCCTGTTAGGCGATACGTTGCACACGGTCACGACCGTGGTCGGGCTGCGGCAGAACCGCAAGCAGGAAGGCCGCAGCGCCACCGGTCTGGTGGCGCTCGAGATGCGGACACGGAATCAACGCGGTGAGGACGTGCTGCATTGCTGGCGCTGCCCGATGATTCCCTGCCGCGACGACAACCTGGCGTCGGGTCACCAGGACAATCTCGACGGGCTGGGCCGCAGCGATCCCGAAACAGAGGCGCGCACGCTGAACGTCGCGGCCGGCTTCTGGGGGCGGGTCGATGCGGGTCAATGGCAGGGCCGGCGCGCGCACGATGTCGACGTCGGCGACCGCTTGTGCATTGAAGCGCGCGACACCGTGACCAGCGCGCCCGAACTGGTGCGCATGACGCTGAACATGGCCATGGCGCATACCGATGCGCGGCTCAGCTACCTCGGGGAGCGGCTGGTTTACGGCGGTCACGTGATCTCGATTGCGCACGCCCAGTTGACGCGCGCCTTGCCTAACATCATTGCGATGCTGGGCTGGGAGAGCTGCGATCACACCGCGCCCACCGTGGAGAATGATCGTGTGCGCAGCGAGCTCTGCATTCTCGACAAGCGCAGCAACAGCGCCGGCACGCTGCTCAAGCTCAAAGTGGAATCATTCGCGGCGCGCGGCAGTCCGGAAACGGAAAGCAAAGTGCTCGATTGGGTTTTCTGGACACTGTCGGCCTGACGGCGGACACTGCCGCTGGTGTCAGCGCGCCAATTCCCCGGACACCTCTTCCGATGACGGCTCGGCCGGGCCTCGCTGCAACAATTCCTGCTCCTGCTGCAGTACCCGGAAGATCCGCGCCAGGTATTCCAGGTGCCAGCGCCCGCGCTCCGCGGCTTCGGCCGCATCCGGCCGGAACTGGTCTATGTCCGCGCGCGACAGCGTGCCCTTGCGAGCTAACAACCGCTCCACGGTATCGAGCCGTTCGCGCGCCACCGCCAGCTCCCCGGCCATGGCAAGCACGATCGCGATCAGCCGGTCGATGTCCGGGTTATCAAAGAAATACGGGCGCTTGCCACTGGCTGCCGCGTTGACCAGCTTCAGGTAGTCGGCGTGTGAAAAGGCGTCGCTCACGGTAGACGCTCGGATCCGAACGCGTACCACATGCCCCCGCGGCCGTAGTCTTCGACCTCGGCCGCCACCTTGGGCATTTCCCGATCCACGAGCGCATGAATCTCAGTCTCGAAGATCCGGTCCCCGGCAAAACCGAGCTGCGGCAGCAGCTCCGGCAGCCGCGTGTCGTGAATGGTGGTCCAGAACGGCTCGTTGTTGTGGTAGCAATCCCAGTCGCGCAGGAATTTTTCAAACTCGTCCATGCCCCGGTATGGCGGCTGCTCGAGATGCACATGCAGGCCGCCGGGCGCCAACAGCCGGCTGACCTCGCGCAATATCCCGCGCAGCGCCTGGTGCGAGGTCTCATGCAGAAACATCGTGCTGTAGATGAAATCGAAATGGCCGGCGGCGAATGTCAGCTGCTCGGCGTTCGCCTGCATGAAGGTCAGGTTCGGAACCTGCATGCCTGATGCGCGTGCATGGCCATAACGCAACATCGGCGCCGCGAGATCCACGGCGATCACCTCGGCATCCGGATAGGCGCGCGCCAGCGGCACGCTGTTGTGTCCGACTCCACAGCCGATATCCAGGATCTCCCCCACGGTCCCGAGCAGGATCGCGGTCAGGAACCACGACCAAT
>DAIQQI010000272.1:0-4587 GCA_036786925.1 Steroidobacteraceae bacterium | reverse complement strand
GCGCGTCGACCGTGTCGTGCACGGTCTGCGTCGGGAAGCCGTACATCAGGTAGGCATGCACCATGATGCCGGCGTCGGAAAACGCGCGGGTCACGCGTGCAACCTGTTCGACCGAGACACCTTTCTGCATCAGCTTCAGCAGCCGGTCCGACGCGACTTCAAGACCACCGGAAATCGCAATACAGCCGCTGTCGGCCAGCAACTGGCACAGCGCCGGATTGAACGACTTCTCGAAGCGGATGTTGCCCCACCAGGAAATGCTGAGCCTGCGGCGCAGCAGTTCCTGCGCCAGCGCCTTCAGGGCCTTGGGCGGCGCGGCTTCATCGACAAAATGAAAGCCGCTCACACCGGTCTCGGCGATCAGGGATTCGATCCGGTCGACCAGCAAGGACGCGTTGACGGTTTCGTAGCGGGAGATGTAGTCCAGGCTGACATCGCAGAACGCGCATTTCTTCCAATAGCAACCGTGCGCAACGGTCAGCTTGTTCCAGCGGCCGTCGGACCAGAGCCGATGCATCGGGTTCAGCAGGTCGAGCAGCGAGAGGTAACGGTCTTTCGCCAATCCGTCCCAGGTCGGCGTGCCGACCTCGGCAAACGGCACATCGGGCTGCGCCGAGTGAATGTACCGGACCGCACCGCGTGCATCCCGCAGGTAAGTGCGCACCAGCGTCGATTGCGGCGCCGCGTCCTGCAGGTGAGCTAACAACGCGAGCAGCGGCCGCTCGCCATCGTCCAGCGTGACGTAGTCGAAATAGTCGAACACACGCGGCTCGGCAAGCTCGCGCAGCTCGGTATTGACATAGCCGCCACCCAGCACCGTGACGATCGAGGGGTTCACGGCCTTGACAGTCTGCGCGATGCGGAAGGCCGCGTACACCGAGCCCGGAAACGGCGTCGAGACCAGCACCACCGAGGGCTGGTGCGCCGCGAGCGACGCGCGGGTCAGCCCGGCGAGCGTGTCGTCGATCAGGTTGGCGGGGGCCGCGAGCGCGGCCGCGAGTGGCTCGAAACTCGCCTGGCTCTGCGCCAGCGATTCTGCGTACCGGACAAACTCGAAGCGCGGATCGATGACCTCGCGGATGACGTCCGCCAGGTCGTTCAGATAGAGCGTTGCCAGGTGCCGCGCGCGGTCCTGGGTGCCTAACGCACCGAAAGCCCAGGCGAGCGCGTCGCCGCCGTCGTCGGCCGCAAAGTTTTCCAGCGCCGCGAAGCGGGGACCCTCGGGCAGGAAGGCGCGGCTCGCGATGCGATGCGCCAGCGTCGGATCGCGGCCCTGCAGGAATGCAATCGTCGGCGCGATGGTGGCCAGATAGCGGTCCGCCTGTCCGATGAAAGACCGCGTCGCCATCCCCTGTTTTCGCAGCGCCTGCTTGTTAGCCTGCTGCAGGATTGCGTCCAGTCCGGTGGGCG
Organism: Steroidobacteraceae bacterium; assembly: GCA_036786925.1. Taxonomy (GTDB): domain Bacteria; phylum Pseudomonadota; class Gammaproteobacteria; order Steroidobacterales; family Steroidobacteraceae; genus UBA964. The sequence goes on along the minus strand of DAIQQI010000272.1, from coordinate 3,177 downwards.
ACAGCAAACGCAGCACCAACTGCAGCGCAAGGTCATCCTGAAAGGCTGCGATGCCCCGCGAGCGCAGAAACCCGGTGAGGTACGCGGTCGACGGGTAGGGCGTGTTGAGCTGTGTCATCGGCGGGATGAGCGACAGCACGGGCGCGGGAACGGGTTTTTGTGTTACCTGTGGCATCAGTCGCCGATTCTAGTGGCGTGCCGGCCGGCTCAGGCGCTTTTCCGCTGGCGCCAGCCGAAGACCAGCGAGTACACCGCCGGAATGACCACCAGTGTCAGCACCGTCGATGAAAGCATGCCGCCCACCATGGGCGCGGCGATGCGCCGCATGACCTCCGAGCCGGTGCCCGAGCCCCACATGATTGGCAGCAGGCCCGCGATGATCGCGGCAACGGTCATCATCTTGGGCCGCACACGATCGACGGCGCCGGAGCGGATGGCATCGTGCAGGTCGCGCAGCGTGGGCGCACGCCCGGCGCTTTGGCAGGTGGCAATGAGGTGGTCGCGCGCATGGTCCAGGTATAGCAGCATCACGACGCCGGTTTCAGCGGCGACGCCGGCGAGCGCGATGAAGCCGACAGCTGCCGCGACACTCAGGTTGTAGTCCAGCAGCCACATCAGCCAGACACCGCCCACCAGCGCAAACGGCAGCGTCAGCATCACAATGAGCGTCTCACTGACGCGCCGGAAGTTGAGGTACAGCAGCAGGAAGATGCTCGCCAGCGTGATCGGAATGACTATTTTCAGCTTGGCGGCGGCGCGTTCCAGGTACTCGAACTGTCCGCTCCACGTGATGTAGTAGCCCGGCGGCATCTTTACGTTAGCTGCCACCGCCCTGCGCGCCTCGTCGACATAGCCGCCGATATCGCGCCCATGCAGGTCGACGTAAATGTAGGCGGTCAGCAGCCCGTTTTCGGTGCGGATCGACGGCGCGCCGCGGGAAATAGACAGGCGCGCGACCTGGCCGAGCGGAATCTGCGCGCCATCAGCCGTGCTGATCAGCACCTGTCGCGCAATCTGCTCCGGGCTGTCACGCAATTCACGCGGATAGCGGGCGATGACGCCAAACCGCTGCCGGCCTTCGACCGTGGTTGTCAGCAGCTCGCCGCCGAGCGCCATGCTGACGGTGTCATTCAGATCCTGGGTTGTTAGCCCATAGCGGCCGAGTTCACCCGGGATGGGCTCGATGTCGAGGTAGTAGCCGCCGGTCAGGCGTTCCGCGTAAGCGCTGCTGGTGCCTGGAACTTTTTGCACCGTGAGCTCGATCTCGCGGGCCAGTTGTTCCAGCACCGCGAGATCGGCGCCGAATACCTTGATGCCCAGCGGCGTGCGGATGCCGGTCGCGAGCATGTCAATGCGCGCGCGGATCGGCATGGTCCAGGCGTTGGAGACGCCCGGAATCTGCAGCGCGTGATCCATAGCCGCGATCAGGCTGTCGGTGGTCATGCCGGCGCGCCACTCTTTCTGCGGCTTGAGATTGATGACGGTCTCGAACATTTCGGTGGGCGCCGGGTCGGTGGCGCTGTTAGCGCGGCCGGCCTTGCCGAATACCGACTCGACTTCCGGAAAGCTCTTGATGATGCGGTTCTGGGTCTGCAGCAGCTCGCTGGCTTTGGTGATTGAGAGCCCGGGCAGCGAAGAGGGCATATATAACAAGGTGCCTTCATTCAGCGTGGGCATGAATTCCGTGCCGAGTCGCAGCGCCGGGTAGGCGCTGACGCCGAGGCAGGCCAGAGCGATGGCCAGCACCGCCACGGGGCGCCGCAGCACCGCGTCGATCACCGGACGGTACAGTCGGGTCAACGCGCGATTCAGCACGTTGCTCTGCTCGGCGGGAATACGTCCGCGGATGAACAGCAGCATCAGTACCGGCACCAGCGTGACCGACAGCAGGGCCGCGCCGGCCATCGAAAAAGTCTTGGTGTAGGCGAGCGGCTTGAACAGGCGGCCCTCCTGCGCCTCGAGCGCAAACACTGGCAGGAAAGACACGGTGATGATCAGCATGCTGAAAAACAGCGCCGGGCCGACTTCCTTGCAGGCCGCGACGATCAGCGGCGCCCGCGCCGCGCCCGGCGGCGCGCGCTCGAAATGCTTGTGCGCGTTTTCGATCATGACGATGGCGGCGTCGACCATCGCGCCGATCGCGATCGCGATGCCGCCCAGGCTCATGATGTTGGAGTTGAGACCTAACAACCGCATGCCGAGAAAGGCCAGCAGCAGGCCGATCGGCAGCATGACGATGGCCACCAGCGCGCTGCGCACATGCATCAGGAACAGCACGCACACCAGCGCGACGATCAGGCTCTCTTCCAGCAGGGTGTTCTGCAGATTTTCGATCGCCCGCTGAATCAGCAGCGAGCGGTCATACACGGCCTGCATCTGCACGCCCGTCGGCAGGCTGCCGGCGATATCGAGGCTGCGCTGCTTGATGCCGCGGATCACCTCCAGCGCATTCTGGCCTGATCTTGCGACGGCGATGCCGGCGACGACTTCGCCCTGGCCGTTGAGTTCGGCGATGCCACGGCGCTCATCGGGCGCAAGCTCGACCCGCGCGACCTGGCGCAGCAGCACCGGCGCGCCATTCACGCTGCTGACAACTATCTGCTCCAGATCTGACACGCCGCGCAGGTAACCGCGGCCGCGGATCATGTACTCGGTCTCGCTCATCTCGAGCACCCGCCCGCCGACGTCGCTGTTGCTGCGCCGGACCACATCCGCGATTTTCGCGAGGCTGACGCCAAAAGCCCGCATGCGATCGGGATCGACCACGATGCTGTACTGCTGCACAGCGCCGCCGACGCTGGCGACTTCGGCAATGCCATGCACCTGCGTCAGCTGCGGCCTGACAAACCAGTCCTGCAGGCTGCGCAACTCGGCGAGCGTCCGATCGCCGGCCGTTAGTACATATTGATATACCCAGCCGACACCCGACGCATCGGGCCCGAGGCTCGGTGTGACGCTCGCCGGCAGGCGCGCCTTGGCCGCGCTCAGGTATTCGAGCACGCGCGAGCGGGCCCAGTAGAGATCGGTGTTGTCGTCAAAAATGATGTAGACGAACGACACGCCGAAGTTGGAAAAGCCTCGCACCACGCGCGAACGCGGCACGCCCAGCATCGCCGTGGTCAGCGGGTAGGTGACCTGGTCCTCGACCACCTGCGGCGCCTGGCCGGGGTACTCGGT
>DAIQQI010000039.1:0-14881 GCA_036786925.1 Steroidobacteraceae bacterium | reverse complement strand
GCGGGCGCTGGTGGCGCAGCTGGTGCTGGCGCTGCGGCCCCGGCTGCCGGCGGAGTACCTGACGCGGCGGGCGCCGTCTCCTGCGCCGGCGCAGCAGCGGGTACGGCCGGAGTTTCCGGCGCTTCCGGGACCACGACTGGCGCCGGTTGCACAGCCGTCGCGGACTGCTTTCCTTCCTTTTTCAACATGGCAAGCTGCTCGGCCTCGCGCGCCTCACGTTCGATGCCAGCCTGTGGCTTGCAGTATTTCCAGCTGTTGCATTCGTCGACACCATCCGGGCCGACGATGCTGATGACGACTGCAGACCATTCTTTGCCGTTATCGCGTTTGAATGACACCCATGCCGACTTCAACCCCATCCAGTTCTTGTCCATGAAACGCAGCGTCAAATCCTTGCCGACCCAGTCCGCGCGCTTTGGCTTGTACGAGACAAAGTTGTACATCGATTGGTCCATCTCGGCCTGGTACAAAGTCTGGCTAACCTTGAACCAGATGTACCACGTCCGCCGGTTTTCCAAAGACGACCAACCCGCCCCGTAGTATCCGGGTCCTACTTCGTAGTACACGGTGCGATTCTCTCGGATGTCGAGAATCTTGCCTTCCATGTCCTCGCCGAATTTTTTCTTGGGCTTGAGACAGGCAAGCGGAAAAAGCAGGCAACTCACGGCCTCTGCGACAGGTACGGCGATAAATAACAGGCCAACCAATGACAATATCGCCAATGCACGTGGTCTTTTCACGGAGTCTCTCCCGGTCGAGCAATTGCTGTCTTGTTGAATTGATATCAAAAATCCGGATGGGTGCGCAAGCGGAAGAAAATTAGATCTACTCTAATGCAGGTTTCGCCATCTATGTTTGCTGGCTTGCAGGCCGCGGACGGGCGGAGTTAATGTCGCGTATGGCACATGATTTGCAATGCTGGAAATGCGGCGCGGCGCTCGCCGAGCTGAGCCTGCCGCTACGTCGCCTGGACGAATGCCCGAAGTGCCACTCCGAGTTGCACGTCTGCAAACTCTGCGTCGACTACGACACTGGCAAGGCCAAGCATTGCCGCGAGCCCATTGCGGAAGAAGTGCGCGACAAGGAACACGCGAATTTTTGTGACTATTTCAAACCCAGGCCGGGAGCTTACGTACCGCCTAACATGGACGAGCGTGCCAAAGCGCGCTCAGCACTCGACGATTTGTTCAAGAAATAGACGCCTGGCTTTATAGCGCCCCGGTTGATGCGCAGACAGAAAAGCGGCGGACCTTTCGGCCCGCCGCCAATCTTGCACTCCACTCCTGAAACACTCAACATTCAGTCTTCGTCGGCGAACTCCACCTTGCTCGCGATCAGTGAATTGCCCGACCAGGCGCCAACGGCGGTGACAGCCCTGCCCGCGGCCGCGGCGAAGAATTGCGCCGCCGTCATGCTCTGGTTGTCGTCGACCTCGAAACGCGTGCTGGCGTTCGTCTCGACCGTCACGCCGAGCGCCGTGAACTTCGGTGCCACGACATCGCGCGCCGTGCCGCGCACCCGTACTTCCGCAACGGCATTGCGTCGTTCGATGCGCGTGGCGGTCATCTTGTTAGCGGCGGTCTCGGTGCCGCGCACGATCAGGTAATCGCCGCTGTTGATGTTGTCGATGCTGAACATTTCCACCTTGGCAGTCGACTTGTCTTCGAGGCGGGTCGTAGCCGTGAGCGTGATCTCCACGCCCATCACGGTGACCTTCTTGTTAGTCTTGTCGACCGAGTCGACCTTGCCCGCAATCGCCGCGCCGCCGCCCTTGCGGAACTCGATCTTGGCGGCTACCAGCACCAGACCGGCTGCGTCCAGCGAGCCCTCGACCTCGAGCCGGACATTGAGCGCGAGATCATTCTCGGTACCGTTTTCGTAGCGGGTCGACGCGTTGGTCGTGACCTTGCGCCCGGCCACGTCGAAATCGGTTTTCGATGCGTAGCGGGTGATCATGCCTTCGACCTCGCGGCGGTCGCCGCGATCCGCGTCGCGCGGTTCATTGGATTCCTTTTCGACCTTGGTGGCGACCAGTTCGCCCGCGGCGTTGAGCGCGCTGCCGCGTGCCTCGACGAGATCATCGTTGGCCGGCGCACCAGTGGCGAAGCCTTCGAGCTGCGCGGTCGAGTAGTTGACCGTGAGCGCGTTGATCTTGAACTTCCGGTTGGCGGAGTCGAGATTGCTGACCTTGCCGATCACCTCGAGTTGGGTCGCGCCCGGCTTGCGCAGTTCGATGCGTGTTGCCGTGATGTCGCCATTGGCGCCGACCATGCCGCTGACTTCAACCTGGTCATTGACCTTGAGGCCGGCAATGGACGCCGGCGAGATACGGTCATCAAACGAGGTGTCGGTGTCGACGATGACGGTCTGCCCCAGTACCACGAATTTCTTGTTAGCAGCGTCGATGCTGCTGATCGGGCCTTCGACGTTGTCGTCCTGGGACACCGACGAGGCAACGCCTTCACGAGTGCTGTCGTTGACGCTGCCGCGGACCTTGACCACCTGGCCGACGCGCAGATCGGACTGCAGCGCCGGCGCGCCGTTCCGCGAGATCGCCGCGCTGTTAGTGTTGAAGTGAATACCGTTGACATGCACGCTGCCAAATCCGGTGATCGTGCCGGTCACCGCAGTTGTCTGCGCGACTGCACCGACAGCGCCGGTGCTGTTGTTAGCAATACCAGACCCGCCGCCGCAAGCGGTCATCACCAAGGCCGCGCAGGCGACCAGGGTGGATCGAAGGAATGTGATTTTCATGGCTCGTCTCCTGAACATAGTGTTTATCGCCGGGAGACAGAATGCCATATATGTGATTTAAATGTACATATGTGGAAATACAGACACTATTATGTCAAATTGTGCTCAATCGGCACAAATTGACCTCGCAAAGGCGGCTGGTGCCGGGAAATTGATCCCGGGAGCACAGAAACAGAGGCGTGTATCCGGAACGGACCTGATGGAAATGGTGGCCGGGGGTGGAATTGAACCACCGACACGCGGATTTTCAGTCCGCTGCTCTACCAACTGAGCTACCCGGCCGTCGACTTGGAGGCTGTCCCAGGACAGGGGGCGCTATTAGAACGGCGCCCCGGCGGCGCGTCAAGCAACGATCCCGCTAAGTCATTGACGTCCAATGACTTTATTTGTCAGTGGCGCCCTTGAAGCCTTCCGGCTTGGCGGATCCGCCGCCAAACAGGAACTTTTCCATCTCGGCGGCCAGGAACGCGCGCGCCTTGGGCTCGATCGGCGTCAGGCGGTTTTCGTTGATCAGCGTGGTCATGTGCCTGACCCACTGGCCCCAGGCTTCCTGGCTGATTTCGTTGAAAATCCGCTGCCCGAGCGCGCCCGGGTACGGCGGCGCCTTGAGGCCCGGGGCCTCTTTCTTGAGCAACGCGCAAAATACGATTCGGGTGTCAGCGTTCACTTTGTTCATTCCTGTTAGCAGCGAGCTCATCGAGCAGCGCCTTGACGGGCGCCGGCAGCCCCAGCGACTGCTCGGGCCGCGCTGCGTTATACCAGACTGTGGCGCGGGCCGAAGCCGCATCCGGCTCGGCGACCCGACTGGGCGCCTGCGCCGCGGCCAGCGGCACCAGCCAGGGCTCAATGTCGAGATCAAAATGCGTGAAGCTGTGGCGGATAGTCGCCAGCGGCGCTGCCGGCCAGGCGTCGACACCTAACAAAGTGGCGCCGCTCGCCCGCGCCTCGGCGGCGCTGGCAAACTCCGGCGGACACCACAGGCCGCCCCAGATACCGGACTCCGGCCGCCGCTCCAGCAGCACCGCGCCGGTCGACGCGCGAGCTAACAACATCACGGTGTGGCGTTGCGGCCGGGCCTTGCGGACGGCCACCTGCGATTTGGGCGTGGGCAGCTCCGCCTGCCGCCCGGCGAGCTGCGCGCCGCAATCCCCGGCCACCGGGCAGCGCTCGCAGGCCGGACGGGCGCGGCTGCAGCAGGTGGCGCCGAGATCCATGATCGCCTGCGTGTAATCGCTGAGGCGTGCCTGAGGTGTGAGCTCCTCCGCGAGCTGCCACAGCCGCGCCTGCACTGCGCTCGTCGTCAGGTCGCCAGCTAACAAATGGCGCCGCGCCAGCACGCGCCGCACGTTGCCATCGAGGATCGCGTGCCGCTGCCCCAGCGCCTGCGCGAGGATCGCGCCGGCGGTCGAGCGGCCGATGCCCGGCAATTCCCGTACCGCTGCGAAGTCCGTCGGAAATTCGCCACCATGCTGCAGGGCGATCACCCGCGCCGCCCGATGCAGGTTGCGCGCCCGGGCGTAGTACCCGAGTCCGGTCCAGAGATTCAGCACTTCATCGAGCGGTGCGGCGGCCAGGCTTGCCACGGCCGGGAAGCGCGCCATGAAGCGCTCGAAATACGGGATCACCGTGGCCACCTGCGTCTGCTGCAGCATGATCTCGGACACCCAGACGCGGTACAGGCTGCGATCCTGCTGCCATGGCAGGTCGTGGCGGCCATGATCATCAAACCAGGCTAACAGGCGGGATGAAAAACTGGCGGCAATGTCGGTCATTTCCTGCTGTCACCGACGGTGCGCAACTCGCCGCCCTGCAACTCGAGCACGACCTGCGCATCGCGCGCCACGATGTCCTGCCAGCGCAGGGTTGCGACGGACAGGCGGCCGCGCGCCTGCAGTTTCTGCAGCTCCTCGGACGGGAACCTGAAAGGCTTGGACGGATCGCGCTCTGGCAGATAACGCTCGAGTTTCAGCTCATCGACCTGCCAGTCGAACTCCCACGGCGCCGCAGCGTCGGGTCCGCGGCGCATATAGCCCTTGAGCTGGCTGTCATCGACCTGCAATTGCCCGCTGCGAAATTCCATCCCGGTTCCATACGCGGTGAACGACGCCGGTCCCTTGATGTTTCCTAACACGGTCGCGTCGCGACTGCGCGGCAACTCGACGCCTAACGCGGCGGCCAGATCCCGCAGCGACAACTTGTCAAACGCGATCGGCGTGCCGAGCGCGAGCGCCGGGACCAGGGTGGCCCGCAACGGGCCGCCTGCTACCTTGCCGCCGCCGACCGCCAGGTTCCAGGACGGCAGCAGGTAACTTTGCGTCTTGAGATCCGCCCGCAGCTCGGGCACCGCGACCTGCAGGCCGCCCTGCTTGAACGCGAGCTGCAGCTGACGCACCTCAAAACCGTCGGGCGTAGTGCGGTATTCGGCGGAAAACGCGGCTGTCAGCCCGCTGTCGCAGGGGACGGCGTCACGGAGAGACACAGTCAGCTGACCCCGCATGTTCACGGGCTGCTGCGTCAGCAGCGCCGAGCTTGTCAGGTCGACATGGCAGGCCTGCCAGTGGCTGCCCTTCGCCTCGTCCAAATATTCAAGCGTCGCGTCCCGCAGGTCGAGACCGGCGATGGTCAGCGGACGGTTGCCACTTTTGTCAGCCAATGCCGGCTGAGGATTTTCCCAGTTCGCATGGCCGGCTGCATCGCGATGCAGCCGCAGCACCAGGCCGTCGGCGCGAATGCGATCGATAACGAGCCGTCCGGCGATCAGCGGCAGAAGCCGCGCGCCGACCCGCGCCTCCCGCCAGCTAACAAGTGTCGGGGTCCTGGGAGCGCCGGCGATGTGTCCATCCGCGGTAGTAATGGCGAGCCAGGGGAACCAGCTCAGCTGCAGCTTGCCCTCGAGGTGCAGCTCGCGGCCGGTGGCGTCGCGGATCGCGGTTTCGATCGTACCGCGATACCTGTCAGGGTCGACGAATTGCGTCAGGACCACGGCGCCGAGCACCGCCAGCGCCGCCAGTCCCAGAATCGCCCACAAAATTCTCTTGGTCCACGTCACCCCGGGATTGTAAGGAAGCCCGGCGCCGATTTCTTAATGCTTACGGGTGATCGCAGATTCTCACGTCGCCGCTCAGCGATTTGACCCGTACCGTCGCGCCGCCCTCGCCCCGGCGGGTCGACAGTTTCTCGCCGGGCGAGTATTCGCTGGTCGGTTTGCCCTTGTCGCCAAAACAGGTGCTGATTTCGCCGCTGAAAGTCGACGCGTCGATGGTCATGCCAGCTTCGGTTCCGACGGCGATGCCGACATCACCGCTGACGGACTCGTAATTGATATCCGCGCCGCGCAGCGCGCGTCCGCGCAGATTCATGTCGCCCGAGGTCGTGCGGCCCCGGAAACTCGTCAGTTGATCGAGCTCGAGCTGCGTGTCGCCGCTCACGCTGTTGAGCTCCAGCGAGCCCGCCGCCCGAAGCAGCTTCACATCGCCGCTCACTGTCGAGACCCGCCACTTGGCGCTCTTGGCCGAGCCTTGCAGATTGATATCGCCGCTCACGGTCTTGACTTGCACATCGGTCGAGTCCAGCTGGGCATTCAGGTCGCCACTGACGCTGGACAGTTGTACGGCGCCGCTGATGCCGCGTACGGTCTGGTCCGCACTGACCGTGCTGGTCTCGAGGCGGCTGCCGGCCGGGATGGTGACGGTCAGCGTGGCCTGGCCATCGCGGTTGTACAACGTTGCCTTCGGCAGCACCACGCGCACGACGATCGTGCCGCCGTCATTGAGGATATCCACGCGCTCGACACCACTGCCGACGGTGCCGGTGACACGCACGTCGGGCTGCGTGCCGCCGACCACATTGATGGCGCCCGCGACATTGACCACGCGCACCGCATTGCCGGGCGCCGCCGCGACCCGCTTGTCGATCGCCGTAGCGGCGCCCACGCCCGCCGACCACCCTGCTAACAGAATCACCGGTATAAGAGTCTTCATAGTGTTGTCTCCGAATTCCTGATGTCGCTCAAATTGGTCATCTCGTCCTGACAGGCATTGACCAGCAATTCCTGCAGCAGCGCGTTGCCCGGGTCTTTGCCGAGTGCGCTCTGGATGTCCTCGACCGCGCGCCGCAACGCCGTGACGCTGCGCAGCAGCTTCTCGCGCTCCGCACGTGGCAGTGCCTCGAGCTTCTGCAGAACCGAGGTCCGCAACTGGTTGCGCTGCGCGACGAACTTTGCATCGAACAGTGCGCCGCGCGAGATATCCGCACTGCTTGCGGTCACGTCAGACTGCGGCGCCATCGACACGCGGCCTAACAGCACACCGATTGTCAGCGCCGCAAGGCCGGCGGCCAGCGCCCACTGCCAGCGCGGCTGGGCCGCGGGCGGGCGCTGTTCGCCGGCGATCCCGGCTGCGATCGCCGGCCACAGGTCGCGGGGCGGCTCGATGCCCCGCGGCAATTCGGCGAGCGAACGCACTCGCTGCGTATTTTCGGTTGTCATGCTGCAACCTCCGGCGACAGTTTGTCGGTCAGCAGGCGCCGCGCACGATGCAGCTGCGCCTTGCAGGTGCCCACCGCTATACCTAACATCGCCGCCGTTTCCTCGTGTGTATATTCATAGATCCCGCTCAACACCAGCACATCGCGCGCGCCTTCCGGCAGCGCCAGCACCGCGGCCTCGAGCTCGGCCACCTCCACCGGCGTGTCGAGCACCCATTCACCGTCGCGTTCCGGCAGCGGTTCGGCCACAAAAGTCAGCATCTGCGCCGACTTGCGGCGCCGTGTTTCCATGACCACATTGACCGCGATGCGATGCAGCCAGGTTGCGACCGCCGAGCGGGACTCAAACTGGGCAAACGCGCGCCAGGCGCGGAGAAAGGTTTCCTGGGTGGCGTCCTCGGCGGCGGCCGGGTCCCGGGTCAGCCGGCGGCACAGGCCGAATACCGTCGGGGAATGCTCCCGGTATATCGACTCAAATGCCGTTAAGGATGCCGCCATGAACCCCTCTCTCCCTGCAAGGTTAGAGGTTCCAGGGGGCGATAGGGTTTAAACAGGTAGCCCGAAAGAGGCTAAATGCCGTCGCTCAGATGCTTTGCCGGCGCCCCGCGTGCAGGTTCATCGCGTACTTGATCAGCTGCGAGTTGGTCAGCAGGTGCAGTTTGCGCTTGATGCTCTGGCGGTGGGATTCGACGGTCTTGACCGACAGCCCCAGCTCGGTGGCGATGTCCCGCGAACTGACGCCGCGGCCCACGAGGTTGAGCACCTGCAGCTCGCGGTTGGACAGACGCTGCAGCGGGTCGGAACCCATCTTGTTAGCCGCTTCCTTGTGGACGGCGGCCATCTCGGCACTCAGGTAGGTATCGCCCTGCAACACGGTGCGCAAGGCGGTCAGCAATTGATCGGCGGCGGCCTGCTTCATGATGTAGCCGCTTGCGCCCTCAGCCAGCATGCGTTCCGCATAGATGGCTTCGTCGTGCATCGACAGCACCAGCATCGGCACTTCGGGGTGATGCGCATGCACTGCGCGCACCAGTTCGAGTCCATCGCCATCCTGCAGCGACAGATCGACGATGACGATGTCGGGATCGAGATCGCGCACCGCGTTGCGGGCGTTAGGTTCGCTGTCGGCCTCGCCACAGACCTCGAGGTCGTCTTCGGCGTCGATCATGCGCTTCAAGCCCTGGCGCACGATCGGGTGATCGTCGACGATCAGGACACGGCGTCGGATGTTTGTCACCGGTAGAACGTTAGCTGTCGTGCCGCTATTGACCATGGTCATCGCAAAGCTCCGCTGTCAGACAAATCCAAATGCGATGCAAATGAGTGTACAGGACATCGGCAAGTTATGGTGACGCCCTGATGCTGCGCGGAATGCGTACGCAGATCGCCGTCCAACACGCGCGCACGATATTGCATGAGGCGCATGCCCAAACCGTTTTCTGCGGCAGTTGCATCGGGGAAACCCCGACCGTTGTCACGCACGCACAAATAAATTCCATCCTCAGTCGGCCCCAATTCCAGAACTACGTCCGTCGCGCCACTGTGTTTCAGCGTGTTGGTCACGGCTTCCTGCGCAATGCGCAGCAGGTGATGCGCGGCTGGCGGCGGCAGCGGCAGCGGCGGGCACTGCGCCAGGCGATTCACGAAGCGAATCTGCAGCCCGGAATGCCGGTCGAGCCGCACCGCGAGGTTCGCCAGCGCGCTGACGAGACCGCCCGGCCCGGTCGCCATCGGCCACAGACCGCGGGCCAGAGTCCGGGTATTTTCAATGGAGCAATTGAGCTGCGCCAGGACTTCGCCGACCGCCGCGGCCTGCGGCGAATTGCTGGCACGCAGATCCCGCAGGCATGCCTGCAGCATCAGGGCCGCGCCCGTTAGCTCCTGCCCCAGGCCGTCATGCAGTTCGCTGCCCATGCGCTCCTGCTCGCGGCTGGCCACAGCGAGCAATTCCTTCTCGAATTGCCGCCCGGCGTTAGCCACCTCGCCTGCCTGCAGGCGCAGCCGCACCAATTCATCGACCACCTGGCGCACGCCCATCGCGCGCCACGGCTGACCCCGGGAATCCAGATCGATGACGCGTGCGCGGTCCGCCAGCCACAGCCACTGGCCGGCGCGGGAGCGGATGCGGTACTCGACCTGCAGCTCGGGTACGCGCCCGGTGCGAAAGTCCTGCAGGGCGGCGCCTAACAAGGCCCGGTCATCGGGGTGGGTGAGCGTCAGCCAGCGTGCGCTCACTTCCAGCCCGGCGATGGCATCGACATCCGTGCGGTTTTCCCAGCCCTGCAGCCAGCGCATGCCGTCGGTCAGCAGGTTCCAGTCGTACAAGCCGAGATCGCCGCCCCAGAGAGCGACATCCCGCTGCGCCTCGGCAACACGCTGCGCGATGCGCGCGCGTTTCTCGCCATCGATGTCGATGATGACGCCCGCCGCTGTTCGCGGCCGGCCATCCTGGCCCCGATCGACAATCTGGCCGCGTTGCGCGACCCAGAACCAGCCGCGCTCGCGCGCCATCACGCGATATTCGATATCCAGATCCGCGTGCCGCGCAGTCAGCATGGAATGTTGTGCGCGGCTGACGGAATGACGGTCTTCGGGATGCACCAGCTGCAGCCACCGTACGGCGGAGTCGGCACCATCCTGCAGTGCAACACCATGCTCTGCGCGCCACTGGGGCTCGAGCGAAAAAGAGCGAACGGTAAAATCTTCGCGCCAGAACCCGACCGTGTTGCCCAACTGGCGTAACGGTGTATCCGAAGGCGGCGGCGCGGCCGGTAAATTCATTGACACCGCAATAGAACCATCTACTGGCAGAAAAATCACTCGGGGCAACCCTGATTATGTAAATAGACTCCGACCGAGTATTTTTGATAATCAGGGGGTTACCCTGATATTCTTATGTCAAGCGGAGCATTAACATTGCTTCGTAACAACAAAAAGACTGCGACTAGAAAAAGAACAGGAGCAGCGAGATGGCGGATGCCGCGACGGGCATTCCGCGCGTCGCCGACTATTCAGAGTGGCGGCCGCGGGACTATTACGACACCTATTACAGTCAGGTCATCCTGCCGGATGAGCAGGCCGTGCTGTCCTATCAGATCAGTGCGATGCGCTCGGCGGGACGCCGTTTCAACCGTGCGCTGGAATACGGCTGCGGCCCTACGCTGCACCGCGCGATCGCGGCCAGCAGCTATGTCAATCGTATCGACATGAGCGACTGGCTCGCTGACAACCTGGTCGCGGTCAGCGAGTGGGTGGCCGCGGACGGTCAGAACGAGGACTGGCGGCGCTTCACGCAATACGCCCTTGCCCTCGAAGGCAACCCCGGCGCCGGACACGCGGAGTCGCTGGCGCGTGAAGAACGCACGCGCCGCAGCATTCGCGGGCTGTATGTCAGCGACGCGCGCTGGCGGGATCCGCTCGGCATCCAGCACCGCGGTTTCTACGACTTACTGATTTCCGGTTTCTGCCTGGATGCGATTTCCGATGACAAGGCGGTTTGGCGCAACTGCATGCAGAACGTCCTGTCGATGGTTGCGCCGCAGGGCTTGGTGGTTCTGCACTTCCTGCATCGTTGCACCGCCTACAAATGCGGGCCACGACTGTTCCCGGGCGCCGACCTCAACATCGACGACGTTCGTGCCGTGCTGCAGGAAGAAGGGTTCCAGGACAGCGGCATCGATGTGCAGCTGATTCCCTGTCCCGACAACGAGGAATTCGGATACACCGGCATCCTGACGGCATCAGCGCGCAAGGCCTGAGGTAAGCTCCCCAAAAAGGGGGGAGTCATGTCCGATCTGGCCGAACCACACACGCTGCTGTTTGCGCACGCGGCGTTCAAGTTCCTGCACGTACTGCTGTTTGTCTATTGGCTTGGGGGCGACGCCGGGGTGTTCTACTCCTCCGGTTTCGTGGTCAATCCGAAGCTGACAAAAGATCAGCGCCTCACCGCGTTCAAGATCTTCGTCAACCTGGACATGCTGCCGCGCTACTGCCTGGCACTGATGCTCACGGTCGGCGGCATCCTCGCCGAGTTCGTCGGTTACCAGCACGAAACCTGGATGCTATGGGGCCTGATCGCGTTAGGTCCGGTCTGGGTCTGGGTGGTGCACACCATTCACGTCAAGGAAGGCACCGAATTCGGCAAGACGCTGGCCACGATCGACAAGCGTTTCCGCGTGTTCATGATCTTCGCGATCATCGCCTCGGTCATCTATCACTGGAATACCGGGCTGCTGAAACCGTATCCGTGGATGGCAGCGAAGCTGCTGATCTTCGCCTTCCTGATCTTCTGTGGCTTCATGATCCGCGTGAAGATCCCGCCCTTCATCGAGGGCTTCCGCACGCTGGCCAGCAGCGGCGCGACGCCGGAGAGCGATCAGAAGATGATCGCAGGCATGAGTGCCTGCCGGCCCTACGTGCTCGCCATCTGGGCCGGCGTTGCGATCTCCGCGTTCCTGGGTATCTGGAAACCGGGCGCCTGAAGAAGATCCCGGCCTGTCGCAGTGCGCTCTGCGCGCTGACTTTGTTAGCTGGCGCAGCCATTGCCGCGCCACCGGATATCATGCTGGTGCGCCGGGTCGTCATGCCGGCCGAAACTTTCGCCGGCGGTCCGCCGGCCGGGCAATACGAGGACAGGGGCGGTTACGGCTGGCGGCTCGATCGCCCGCGTTTTGCGCAGCAGCCGGTGCAGGGCATCAGTTCCATCAAGCCGGGTCCGCGCCGTGGCACCTGGTGGGCGCTGTCCGACAACGGCTTCGGCAGCAAATGGAACAGCCTGGACTATCGCACCTGCATCTACCTGTTCGATGAACGCCTGCAGCTGCTGAAGCGCATCGAACTGCGAGATCCACAGCGCCGGTTCCCGCACCGGCTGATCCTCGAGGCCGATCCGGCGCGGCCCCTGACCGGCGGCGATATCGATCCCGAGTCCCTGGTCGTGATGGCGGACGGGACATTCTGGATCGGCGACGAAATCGGGCCCTGGCTGCTGCATTTCTCCGCAGCCGGACATTTGTTAGCTCCGCCGGTCACAACCGTGGTTGCGGACCTGGGCACGCTGCGCTCGCCCAATCACCCCGAGGTCCTGGCCGGGCGCGCCGCCGCGAATGTGCGCGCCTCCGGCGGGTTTGAGGGCCTGGCGGCGTCAGGGCGCGGCGCGGCGCTGAAATTCTATGCGTTGCTCGAAAAGCCTCTGCCGGCCGAAGCCGACCCGCACGATCTGCGGATGCTGGAATTCGATCCGCGGCAGCAGCAATGGACCGGACGCTGGTGGCGTTATCGGCTCAATTCGCCGCAGTTCGGCGTCGGCGAACTCGCAAGCGCGCCCGACGGCGCGTTGCTGGCTCTCGAGCACGACAATCTGCAGGGTGACGCGGCCCGGACCAAGATCGTATTCCAGCTGCCGGATCCGAACGCTGCGCCGCAGGGCACGAGCCTCGAAAAAACGCCGCTCATCGACCTGCTGGCGTTAGCCGATCCGGATCACCTTGGCGGACCGGCATATGTTTTCCGTTTTTCCTATGTGTCGCTCGAATCGGTTTACGCGCTTGACGCGAACAACTGGCTGGTCGTCAACGACAACGATTTTCCTGCCAGCGGCGGGCGCGGTCAGTCCACGCCGAATCCGACCGAATGGCTGTGGCTCAGGCGCCGCGACTGAGCAGACGCTGTCAGACCGGCGTCGAACCCGCATCGTAGGCGTAGAGCGTGCGCACCTCTGCCATGCCGGCCGCCAGCGCCTTGATCTGATCCGCAGGATCGGGTGCAAAATAAACATCGGCGCGGGCGCGCGACATCGCCAGCGCCGCCACGACGCGCGCGTGCCGCGCTTTTTCATAACGCTGCATGGCTTCGTCCGGATCTCCCGCGACCGCGGCGCAGCGACCCAGCACCGCAGCATCCTCCAGTGCCATGACCGCACCCTGCCCGGTGAACGGCGGCATCGCATGCGCAGCGTCGCCCAACAGCGTGGCCCGGCCGCGGGTCCAGGTCGGCAGCGGGTCGCGATCAAACAGGCCCCACTTGAACAGCCGGTCGCGCGGCGTCAATGCTAACAACTGCTGCGACACCGGCTCGAAGTCATGGAACTCGGCCTGCAGCTCGGCAAGGTCGGCGCGCACGCTCCAGCCTTCTTCCATCCAGGCGCTGCGATGCGCGAGTGCGACGAAATTGATCACCGTCCGGTTGCGCAACGGGTAGCGCATCAGCAGGCGGCGCGGGCCCATGGTCATGCACAGCGGCGGATCTAACAATGCGGCCGGCGCACCAGCGGCGGGCACCAGTCCGCGGAATGCCACGAAGCCCGTGAACAGCGGCGCATCGTGTCCGAACAGCGCGGTGCGCACCGCCGAGTGAATGCCATCGGCCCCAACCAGCCAGTCCGCGCTGATGCGCTCGCCGCCAGCGAGCAGCGCAGTAACGGCTTTCCCGCCCTGTTCGACGCCCGCAACTGCCGTGCCGACACGCACGGCCGCAGGCTGCAGACGCAGCAAGGCTGCTAACAAGGCGGCGTGCAGATCGGCGCGATGCATGTGGTAGAGCGGCACGCCGTAAGTCTCGGCGGTGCGATCCTGCGGCAGGCGCACCAGGATTTCGCCGGTGGCGTAGTGACGCATGGCGCCCGCGGTCGGGCGGCTGCCGAGGCGATCGAGTTCATCGCCGAGACCCAGCGCGATCAGCGCCTTGCCGGCATTGGGCGTGATGCTGAGGCCGGCGCCGACCTCACCGAGCTCCGCAACCTGCTCCAGCACGGTGACGCGCTGGCCAGCCCGTGCCAGCCCGAGGGCGGCGGCCAGGCCGCCGATACCCGCGCCAACGACGATGACGTGCGTGTCCTGCATGCACACGCACGGTAGCAAATTGTCACGGGCAGGTCGAAGCGCGCCCGAGTCCCCTGGACCACCGCACAGGTGGCGCCGTGCGGCATAGGGTTCGGGGAAACGGGCGCGCGGGCAGCATCTTATGGATGCCGGCTTAACGACAACTGAATGGGTCGCGACTTAGCGGGCGCTGCAGGAGCCTAGAGACTGCTGCGGACGACCTTGCCGTCCTTGATGATGGCTAACAGATTCTGCTCCGGTTTTTCCAGCACGCGGATATCCTGCAGCGGATCGGCGGCCACGATCAGCACATCCGCCAGAGCACCGGGCTCGATGACGCCGAGACTGCCATAGGGATTTCTCGGCCCCGACATGGCTAACAGATCACCGTTGATCGAGGTCGCCTGGCGCAGGATTTCCAGCGGCGTGAACCAGCGCAGCCGCGCACCGAATTCGCCGCTCTCCATGGCAAAGGCGCGCGGGCTGCCGAATACGTCGGTGCCGAAAGCGACTTTGACGTTGTACTTTTTGGCGAGCTGCATCATGCGATCCAGGCCAGTGGCCACCAGCGCCGCCTTTTCACGTTGTGATACCTGCACCGGCGTCAGGGGCGCCGTCGACGCACCCGGCGGTGCACCGGGACTGCCGCCGCCGCCGAACAGATATGCCTGCGGTGACAGATACACGCCACGCTCCGCGATCAGCTTCATGGTCGCCTCATCGATCAGATGCGCGTGCTCGATACTGCGCACGCCCGCTTCGACGGAGCGGCGGATCGCCAACGGCGTGTAGGCATGGACCGCGACATAGGTGCCCCAGTCGGC
>DAIQQI010000486.1:0-1409 GCA_036786925.1 Steroidobacteraceae bacterium | reverse complement strand
ATTGTCGGTGAAACGAATCTCGTCCGGCCTGGCTATCTCACCAAGCTGTTCCGCCACCCAGTCGCGTAGCTCTTTTGTCAGCTGCTCGGCCGCCCTGCCTTCCGGGCGCGCGCCCTTGCAGACCACATAGGCGAACACGGCTTCGCCCTTGATTTCATGCTGCTTGCCAACCACGGCGGATTCGGCGACGCGCACATGCGCGACCAGCGCGGACTCGATTTCCATCGTGCCGAGCCTGTGCCCGGCGACATTCAGCACGTCGTCGATGCGGCCCATGATCCAGTAGTAACCGTCCTGGTCGCGATGCGCGCTGTCGCCCGCGACATAGAAACGCTTCTGGAATTTTTCCCAGTAGGTCTTGAGGTAGCGGTCGTTGTCGCCCCAGATGGTGCGCAGCATCGATGGCCAGGGTTTGCGGATGACGAGGTAGCCACCGGCACCCGGCTGGGTCACGGCGTTGCCGTGATCGTCGACAATATCGGCAAATATGCCGGGCAAGGGGCGCGTGCAGGAGCCGGGCTTGGTCGGCGTTGCGCCCGGCAGCGGCGCAATCATGATGGCGCCGGTCTCGGTCTGCCACCAGGTGTCCACGATCGGGCATTTCTCCCGGCCGATCACGCGCTGGTACCACATCCAGGCTTCCGGATTGATCGGCTCACCGACGCTGCCTAACAAACGCAGCCGCGATAGATCGTATTTCGCCGGAATCTCGTCGCCCAGTCTCATCAGCGCGCGGATCGCCGTGGGCGCGGTGTAGAAAATCGTGACGCCGTGTTGCTCGCAGATCTGCCAGAAACGCCCGCCGTCCGGAAAGGTCGGTGCGCCTTCATACATGACGATGGTGGCGCCCGAGGCCAGCGGTCCGTAGGCGACGTAGCTGTGACCGGTAACCCAGCCGACATCGGCGGTACACCAGAACACATCGTCATCGTGCAGGTCGAAGACCCAGCGCGCGCTGAGCTTCACACCTAACAAATAACCGGCGCTGGAATGCTGGATGCCCTTGGGCTTGCCGGTGGAACCCGAGGTGTAGAGCAGGAACAGCGGGTGCTCGGCATTGACCCACACCGGTGTCGAGATGGCGGCCGCGCTGGCGGTCAGCTCATGCCACCACAGATCGCGGCCGGGCTGCATGAACACCGGCTGGGCGGTGCGCCGCAGCACGACGACTTTTTCGATGCTCGGGCAGGCGTCGTGCAGCGCCTTGTCCGCAGCCGCTTTGAGTTCAACGATGTGGCCGCCGCGCCAGCCGCCATCGGCGGTCACCAGCACTTTGGCGCCCGCGTCTTCGATGCGATCGCGGAGCGCAACGGCCGAAAAGCCGCCGAAAACCACCGAATGCACTGCGCCGATGCGCGCGCAGGCCTGCATCGCGACGATGGCCTCGGGCACCATCGGCATGTAGATGA
>DAIQQI010000271.1:0-4607 GCA_036786925.1 Steroidobacteraceae bacterium | reverse complement strand
CATCCGTCACATCCCGCCGCCGGCAGATGTTCCGGATAGGCGAGCCGGTCCGGCCGACACACCAGCACCTGGGCGGCCGGACGCCACAGCAGCGGCCCCTTGCACAGCGGGCACACCAGAATGTCCAACAGTCGTGAATCCATGGAAACCTCTAACTGGTTCTGCTTGCGCCAATTCGCGCCAGCAGCGCGGTCAGCAGCCGCTCGGCCTGCGCCGGCGGAATTTCCGCCCGCAGGTCCACACTGTACCAATGCGGCTGCGCGAAACTGCGACATTTTACGGCATCTTTCCCGGTCATGAGTACCGGCAGGCCATCGCCGAAATCGAGCTCACGCGCCGACCAGCGGTGATGATCCGCAGCCGAGCGTTCCAGCACGACAAGACCGGCGGCTCGCAGCGCTGCAAAAAACCGTTCCGGCACGCCGATGCCGGCAACCGCATGGACGGTCCGGCCGCGCCACTGCGCGATGTCTGTTAGTTCGGGGGTCCCGGCCAGCAGCGGACGCAAGCCGCCTAACACCAGGCGCATCTCGATAACGTCCGATGCCAGTTCCCCAAGGCCCGCGACGCCGCCGGCGCCCGGATCGCGCAGTACCACGGCATCGACGCTGCTCAGCCGGCTGCGCGGCTCGCGCAGCGGACCGGCCGGCAGCAGCCAGCCGTTGCCGAATCCGCGCTGACCGTCGACCACCGCGATTTCGAAATCACGCCTCAGCGCATAGTGTTGCAGGCCGTCGTCGCAGACGATGACCTCGACGCTGTCGTGTTCGGCCAGCAACCGAGCGGCCTGTGAACGGACCGCGGCCACTGCCACCGGCAAGCCGGTTGCGGCCTGGATCAATACCGGCTCATCGCCATAAAGCAATGGGTCCGCGTTGTCAGGCAGGCGTGCCGGCTCATGCTGGGTGCCGCCATAGCCGCGCGACACGATGCCGACCTTGCGGCCGCGCTGGCTCAGTTGCTGCGCCAGCCAGATCACGAGCGGCGTCTTGCCGCTGCCACCCACAGTCAGGTTTCCGACGACGATTACGGGTACGCCTGGATGCCGGCTGCGCAGTAGTCCGGCCTGATAGGCGCCACGACGCAGGCCAGCGAGCAACGCAAACAATCCTGCCAGCGGCGCTAACAACCAGGCCGCCCAGCGCCAGGATGGCCGATACCAAAGCCTGTTGATGCCCTGATCAGTCACGCATTGAATTGCAGGCGATGCAGCTGCGCATAGAGGCCATTGCGCGCTAACAGATTGGCGTGCGTGCCCTGCTCGACCAGCCGCCCGTCATCCAGCACCACGATCATGTCGGCTGATTCGATGGTCGAGAGGCGATGCGCAATGACCAGGGTGGTGCGATTGCGACGCAGCGCATCGAGCTCGGCCTGGATGCGCCGCTCCGACTCGGTATCGAGAGCCGAGGTCGCTTCGTCGAGGATCAGGATCGGCGCATCCTTGAGCAAGGCGCGTGCGATCGCGATGCGCTGGCGCTGGCCGCCCGACAGCTGCGCGCCGCGTTCGCCGGCAACGGTATCCAGGCCCTGCGGCAAGTCACGCGCGAATTCCATTACATGCGCCATTTCAGCCGCCGCTTCAACCGCCTGCGCGTCGGCGTCCGCGGTTCCGAAGGCAATGTTGTTGCGCAGCGTGTCGTCCAGCAACATGACATCCTGGCTGACGAAGCTGACATTGCGCCGCAAATCGACGCGGCGATACTCGCGCACCGCAACACCATCGATGCGGACCTCGCCGCCGTCCGGGTCATAAAAACGCGGCAGCAGGCTGACCAGCGTGGATTTTCCGCCGCCCGACCTGCCGACAATGGCGCAGGTGCGCCCCGCGGGCACCGAGAAGCTGACGTTGCGCAGCACCTCTTCCTTGTCACTGCGGTAGCGGAAACTGACATCGAAGAATTCCAGATCGCCGCGCGCCCGCGTCAACGGCCGCGTGCCGCCTTCATCTTCGATCGGGGTGTCCAGCACCTGGAAAATACCCGCCGCGGCGGCGATTCCCTGCTGCAGGGGTCCGAGCACATTGACCAGGCGTCGCAGTGGCGCGGTCAGCATCGACACCGCCACCAGGAAGCCGAGAAAAATATCCACGGTCATGCTGTGATCCAGTGTCTGGCGGATCGCGAGGAACAACACTCCCGCCAGGCCAAACGCGGCAACCTGCTGCACCACCGGATTCGACAGCGACCGGACGCCGACCAGCCGCATGTTGCTGTGCCGGTTATGCTCGATGACTTTTTCGAAAACCGACTGCTGCTGGGCCTCGGCGCCGAACACCTTGATGACGCGCTGCGCGTCCAGCGTTTCCTTCGCGACGCGGGTGACGTCGCCCATCGAATTCTGGATGCGCGTGCTGTAGCGGCTGAAAAGTTTGTTGATGCGTCCGATCAGCAGTGACACCACGGGCGCCAGCAACATGACGAAGGCCGCAAGCCGCCAGTTGTACCAGAACAGCATGCCGATGAGACCGGCGATGGTCAGGGAGTCACGGATGATGATCGTGATCGAATTGGTGCTGGCCTCGGCAACCAGCTCGGTGTTGTAGGTCAGGCGCGACAGCGTCGTCCCAGTGGAGGATTCGTCGTAATAGCTGACCGGCAGCCGCAGGTAACGCGCGTACAGTTCTTCGCGCAGTTTCATTACAACCAGGCGGCCGACCGCGCCCGGAAAAAAGTTCGACGCGTAGTCGCCGATGCCGCGCAGCAGGAACAGCGCGACCGCCCCGAGCGGCACGGTCCAGAGCATGTCGGCGTTCGGCTGGACAAAGGTGCCGCGGACGAAATAGGTCACGAAATAGCTGAGCGCCGCGTCGGTCGCCGCGAACAACGCCATGCCGGCAACGCCGATCATGAAGGTGCCGAGGTGCGGGCGGACGTACCTGAGCAGTCGCCGGTACACGGCACGCGGATCGCTAACAGCCTGGTCGCTCAAGGGGAATTGGAACGCGCAGCGGGCGCTGTCCCGACGGATTCCTGGTCGACCGTCGCGATGCGGATTTCGCGGAACCCGAGCTTTCCGAGCACATCGAGCGCGCGCACCACCGACTGGTGCGTGGCCTCGCCGTCGGCGCGCAGGGTGATGCGCTGCTCTGGCGCGCCCGACGCAGTCGCAACCGACAGCAGCGCGGCGCGCAGGGTCTCGGGACTCGAGTTCAGCAGCTCCCGGCCGTCCACGCTGTAGGTTCCAGAACGAGTGACGCCCACGACGATGCCTGACTGGCGTTCGGCGCGCGTGGCGACCGTGTCCGCGTAGGGCAGACGGATACGCACCCGGCCCTCTTCGATAAAGGTTGAAGACAGCATGAAGAAAATGACCAGCATCAGCACCACGTCGATCAGCGACACCAGGTTGATTTCCGGATCTTCGTTACGGCGCGCGCCCAGGTTCATTGGCGCGCACCCCTGTCCGCCGCCGCGCCGTCGGCCCCGGGCGAGCGCTCAACCGCGTCGACCAGCAGGATGGCTTCTTTTTCCATGTCGACCACGATCCGATCGATGTGGCGTCGCAGATACTTGTAGCCGACCAGCGCGGGTATCGCGACGCACAGGCCGGCCGCGGTGGTAATCAGCGCCTCGGCGATGCCGCCCGACAGCATGCGTGGATCGCCGGCACCGCCGGCGCTGATGGCATTGAACGCCTTGATGATGCCGGTCACCGTTCCTAACAAACCGAGCAGCGGCGAGATCGACGCGATGGTGCCGAGCGCATCCAGGAAGCGCTCCAGCTCATGCACGACATGCCGGCCGGTGTCCTCGAGCCGTTCTTTCATGGCTTCGCGCGAACGGTGGCGATTGACCAGCCCCGCCGCCAGCACCCGCCCGAGTGGCGAGCTCTGCTCCAGCACCTTGATGGCGTTGTCCGTGACCTGGTTGTTTTCGACCAGTTGCCAGACCCGGCGCGTCAGTTCCGGCGGCAGCACGCGGCGCGCCTGCAACGTCCAGAGGCGCTCCAGGAAGATGGCTGCAGCCAGAACGGAACAGAGAATGATCGGCCACATCAGCGGACCGCCGGCCCGCACGATTTCCCACATCTGATTTACACCCGCAACTGGCGCCACAAGCATCATACCGGAGCGGCTTTCGGCGCGCGACGACCCTGGCGGGATTCAGGGGCTCTGCTGCGCGCCCGGACGTCGCCAGGGCCAGCGCGAAGAGTCCTCGCGCTGCGAGTTCCATGCGGACCGGCCGTCCGCAAATACGGCGACGCGCAGCGCGCCGTGGTCCCCGGTGCGCCAGAGTTGCGCAGTTGTTGGCATTTTCAGGCTGTTGCCGCGGCCAGCCGCAATGACCCACTGCGGCCGCAGCAAACTCCACAGCGGATGATTGGGTCCCGCGCGCACCGCGCCACGCCGCAATACCAGCACCTGTGTGCGCCCGGCAGCCCCGGCCAGTGACTGCAGTCGCAAGGCCTGCGCCAGTGCGATCTCATCGTCCGGGCGGGCCGTGTGCACGATCCACCAGCTCTGGCCCGCAACCCGCACATGCAGCGCGCACGCCTCACCGGCCCGGTGCAACTCGAGGCGCACGGCCTCCCACTGCCACTGCCGATGGGCTCACGGGGCAAGCGCCAGCGGCCCCGCATGCCAGCCCGGCGGCGCGATCAGTTCG
>DAIQQI010000270.1:0-4612 GCA_036786925.1 Steroidobacteraceae bacterium | reverse complement strand
TACACGGCCGCCATCGCCCAGATGAAGAAGGTCATCGCCCTGACCGAGAGCGACAACCGCAAGGCTCATGAAGAACGCAAGGCGCGCAAATACAATGCGCGCGTCTACACCGGTTTTCCGATCCGCAACTGGGATCACTGGATCGACGGCCGGCAACCGCGGCTGCTGGTGCTGGCGCTCGACGCCACCGGCAACGCGGGCGCTGTGCCGCGCGATCTGTTAGCCAATACGGCGCTTGTCAAACGCTCCGGCTTTGCGGGCCGGCGCAGCGACAGCGGTGAAGCGCTGGATGCGGCTTGGGCCCCGGACGGCCAGTCGCTGGTGTTCGCCGCATCGATCAACGCCGATACCGCGGCCCATGCTTTCGCCTCGACGACATTGTTTTCCGTCCCGGCGGCCGGGGGCGAACCCCGCGCGCTGACCGGCAAGGACTACAGCTGTGGGCATCCGGTGTTTGCGCCGGATGGGGCACGGCTGTTAGCCAGCTGCGATCGAGTGAATGGCTTTGTCTACAATCTGACGCGGGTGGTCGCAATGACCTGGCCACAGCCGGGCCAGCTGCGTGAACTGACAACCGGGTTCGACCGCTCGGTGAGCTCGTTTGCAATCAGTGCCGACAGCAGGACCCTGTGGCTGACCGCCGAGGACTCGGGCAACGAGAAGCTGTACTCGGCGCCGGTGGTGGGCGGCGTAGTGCGGGTCGCGATCGATCTCAAGAAGGGCGCTTACAGCAACCTGGTCATCGCAGATCGCGCCAAAACGCCGGTGCTCATCGTCAACTACGACAGTGTGGCCGCTCCGAGGGAACTCGTGCGTCTTGATAGCGCGGGTGGCCAGCATCAGAAGCTGACAAACTTTACCGGCGTGCGTGCGCAGCAGCTCGACCTCGCGCCGGCGGAAGCCTTCTGGACCCGCAGTTCCAGGGGACGCATGGTGCAAAGTTTCCTCATAAAGCCGCCGGGTTTCGACGCTAACAAGAAATATCCGCTGTTCGTCGTGATCCATGGCGGGCCGCACACCATGTGGCGCGACGAGTGGGTGTTGCGCTGGAATTACCACATGCTGGCCTCGCCCGGCTATGTCGTCCTGCTGACCAACTATTCCGGCTCGACCGGGTTCGGCGAGGAATTTTCGCGCCATATCCAGGGCGATCCGCTGCGCACGGCAGGCGAGGAAATCAACGAAGCGGCCGATGAGGCGATCAAGCGCTATGCGTTCATCGACAGCAGCCGGCAATGCGCGGGCGGCGCAAGCTATGGCGGGCATTTGTCGAACTGGCTGCAGGCGACTACGACGCGCTATAGCTGCCTGATCAGCCATGCGGGCCTGATCAATCTCGAATCGCAGTTCGGAACCTCGGACAGCACTTATCCGCGTGAAATCAACAATGGCGGACCGGTCTGGGAGCAGGGCGCTGTGTGGCGCACGCAGAATCCAATCCGCTATGCGGGCAAGTTTGCGACCCCGGTGTTAGTCACCGTTGGCGAGCAGGATTTCCGGGTGCCGCTCAACAATTCGCTCGAGTACTGGACCATCCTGCAAAGACGCCAGATCGAAAGCCGGCTGGTGGTGTTTCCGGAAGAAAACCACTGGGTGCTGAAGGGCGAGGACAGCCGGTTCTTCTTCGAGGAAATTCACGCCTGGCTGGCGCGCTGGCTGAAGTAGCCAGCGCGCCAGCGCAGACTTATTGCTTGATCGGCGCCGGGTTCTGATCCCGCGCATAGACCTCGAGGCTCGACAGGTTCGGTTTCGACCAGGATTCTTCCGGCGGCGGCTCCAGCATTTCCGGGTGCGTCTTCTGCATGTAGCTCAATACGTTGGGTTTGAAGCCGTCGATTTCATTGAAGGAATTGACGGTCGAGTGATACAGGCAATGCCCCGGCGCCTGACCCATCAGCAACCACGGCAGCCACGGCGTAACGCGCACCCAGGTGCCGCTGTGTTCGATCGTGGTCTTCTTCGGGTTCTGCAGGTCGGCTAACGACAGGCAATAGGTGAAGTACTCGCTCACGCGATTCATCTTGCCGGCACTTTCGCGCGGCCATTTCTCAGGCGTCAGGGCCGCGGGATAGTACAGGTGGATATGCCGTTCCATCGACACCAGGCCACCGGCCACTTCGCGCCACGGCAGTATCAGCGGCTCGCGCGGCACGTCCGTGTTCTTGTTCATTCCGCCGTAGGAGGGCGGCCGCGGTTTGAATTCCTCGATGTATTCATTCCATGGATCGTTGACGACATCGACCACCCGCACTTTTTCGTTGTTGTAGGGGTTCTGGTATTCCGTTAGCACGTCGCCACTGCGCAGGTCGGTATAGAGCACCGTCTCGCGGTGCAGGATGCGAAAGCTGCCGTCCGGCTGTTTCCAGGCCCGGCCCGCAGACACCACTTCAAAACCAAACAGGTCGCGCAGCGGTTCGCCATCGCGCACACCGGCAACCACGCCCGTGGCGCTGCCGTACTTGACCTTGGTTTCATCCAGATTCGCGTCGATGCGCGCCAGCGCCAGCATGTTGCCCTTGCCGGTTGTTAGATCGACGTACGGGCCCTTGAGGCTCGGTGGCATGGCCTTGGCCGCCTTGGCTGACGCCAAGCTGCCAACTGCGGGGCTCAAGCCCAGGGCCAAGGTTCCGGTCATCAGAAAATCGCGACGTTCCATGCAGAATTCCCCGTGTCATGTGGTTCGGTGTGGCACGCTGCGCCCGCAACCCACCAATGGTCAATCGGCAGGCCGCGGGCTGTCCATATCGGCCGCTGAGATTGCTGCATGCCAATTGAGCTTGGGGCGGAATTCGCATAATATTCGCCGCCCGCGTGGCCGCCTCGGACTCGTAGGTGACCGTTTCAGATGAAGAAACCGTCGTAAGTGCTTGATTTAATTAAGCCCCCCGAGGGGCTTTTATTTTTTCTGACCCTGGCCGGGCCGGAAATCGCGGGTCAGAAGGGCTGGAAGGCCCTTTTTTCTTTTGTAGACGAGGTTTTTGTGACGGATCAGCTGACCACGCAGCGCGCCCGCCTGACGGCATTGATCGAGCCACTGGTGGTGTCGCTGGGCCTGGAGTTGGTTGAAATCGAGTGGGTTCCGGGCCGCCGCGAGGGCGTGCTCAGGATCTTTGTCGACACGCTGGCCGATGCCGGCCGCCATGTGAGCGTGGACGATTGCGAGAAGGTAAGCCGCGAGGTGTCGGCTTTGCTGGATGTCGAGGACCCCATACCGGGCGCGTATTCGCTCGAGGTGTCTTCGCCCGGGTTTGATCGGTTGCTGCGCACGCGCGCACATTACGAACGGTTCGCAGGATCGCGAATCAAGGTTGAGCTGGCAGGCGCGCGCGATGGGCGCCGCCGGTTTACCGGCACGCTGCAGACGGTGAGCGAGTCGGGCATTGAAATTGAAGTGGACGGCCAGAAGGTGTCGCTGCCTTTTGCCGAGATAAGTAAATCGCGGCTTGCAATGTAAGCGCGGTTGGAGGACGACAAGCGATGAATAAGGAAATCCTGATGGTGGTGGACGCGGTCTCTAACGAGAAGGGCGTCGACAAGGAAATTATTTTCGAAGCCCTGGAGGCGGCGCTGGCTTCGGCTACCCGCAAGAAACAGGGTGACGCCGCCGAAGAATGGGATGTCAGGGTTTCAATCAACCGCAAGACCGGCGACTACAGCACCTTCCGCCGCTGGAAAGTATTCGCCGACGATTCCCGCGAAATGGAAACGCCGGCGCGCGAGTTGCGTCTCGAAGACGGGCTCGATGTTGATCCGAAGGCGGAAATCGGCGGCTTTGTCGAGGAGCCGATGGATTCGATCCTGTTCGGCCGCATCGCCGCACAGCAGGCCAAACAGGTCATCGTGCAGAAAGTGCGCGAAGCCGAGCGGACCCAGGTCATCGATGCGTACAAGGATCGCGTCGGTCAGCTGGTCAGCGGCATCGTCAAGCGCATCGATCGCAACGGCATCTATGTTGATCTCGGCAGCAATGCCGAAGGCTTTGTGTCGCGCACCGACATGATCGCGCGCGAAATGGTCAAGCCGCAGGATCGCATCAAGGCCTACCTCAAAGAGGTGCGCCCCGAGCCGCGCGGCCCACAGTTGTTTCTCACGCGTTCGGCGCCCGAGTTCCTGATCGAGCTGTTCAAGCTCGAAGTGCCGGAAGTCGGTGCCGGCACCATCCAGATCCTGGGCGCGGCGCGCGATCCGGGCGTGCGCGCCAAGATCGCGGTGCGCAGCTCCGACAGCCGCATCGATCCGGTGGGCGCTTGTGTCGGCATGCGCGGCTCGCGCGTGCAGGCTGTGTCTAACGAAATTGCCGGTGAGCGCGTCGACATCATCCCGCATGACGACAATCCCGCGCAGTTTGTCATCAATGCAATGTCGCCCGCGGAGGTTATCTCCATCGTCGTCGATGAAGAATCGCACAGCATGGATATCGCGGTGGCCGAAGACAAACTGTCGCAGGCCATCGGCCGCGGCGGCCAGAATATCCGTCTCGCCAGCCAGCTGACAGGCTGGGATCTCAACGTCATGACGGAAACGGACGCCGAAGCCAAGAGCGAAACCGAGTCGCGTACGCTGATCGAGAATTTCATGAAGCAGCTCGATGTCGACCAGGACGTCGCGGCGA
>DAIQQI010000485.1:0-1417 GCA_036786925.1 Steroidobacteraceae bacterium | reverse complement strand
AGCACCGGCAGGCAGTCCGCGACCTGGATCGCGAGCACGCCCGCGGCACGCGCGACGATCGCATCGGCCGACCGCCCCTGCGCACCGGCCTGCCACTCCTCCACCGAACAGACCCGGGCGCCATGGACCTGTTGCAGCCACAAGGGCTCGGCCGGCAGGTCGAGATCGCGCGCCAGCAGGGCGCGATTGGCGCTCACGGCCTGCGGCGCATCGCCGACATGCAGGGCGAGATTGAGACTCTCCCAGGGCCCCTGGCTGCGGCCGCCGCCGCGCAGGCTGAAGGCCGCGCGCAGCGCCGCGGGCAACGACCACCCAGGCACGAAGAACCGCGCGCTCATGCCGCCGCTTGCGCCAGCGCCGCCAGCAAGCTAACAAAATCGGCCGGCAGCGGCGCCTCGGCGACCACGGCCTTGCCGGTCACCGGATGCGTCAGGGCAAGGCGCGCCGCATGCAGGGCCTGCCGCCGGAACCCGGCCAGGGCGGCTAACAACTGCGGGCTCGCGCCGGCCGGCGTGCGCTTGCGGCCGCCGTAGGCCTGGTCACCCACGATCGGGTAGCCGATATGCGCCAGGTGGACCCGGATCTGGTGCGTGCGCCCGGTCTCGAGCTTGACGCGCAATAGCGTATGCATGGGGAAACGGCGCTCGATCCGGTAGTGCGTAACTGCGTCGCGGCCATCGCCGCGGACCGTCATTTTCAGCCGGTCGGTGCGATGCCGGCCAATTGCCGCATCCACGCGGCCACCGCCGGTCATGGCGCCATGCACCAGCGCCAGGTATTCGCGTTCGATCGCCCGCTCAGCTAACAACTCGACCAGGACTGTATGCACTTCCGGGGTGCGCGCCACCAGCAGCAGGCCACTGGTGTCCTTGTCGAGGCGATGCACGAGGCCGGCGCGCGGCACCCGCGCGAGTTCCGGATCCAGCGCCAGCAGCGCGTTCTGCAGGGTGCCGTGCTGGTTGCCGGCGCCGGGATGCACCACCAGCCCGGCGGGCTTGTTGACGATCAGCAGGGCCTGGTCACGATAAACCACGTCCACTGGGCGCTGCTCGGCAGCCACGGCGGTCGAGGCGGCAAAGTGCGCTTCGACCACCACCTGCTCGCCGCCCAGCACCTTGTCGCGCGGGCGCGGCTTGCGTCCGTCGACCAGCACATGCCCGGCCGCGATCCAGGCCTGCAGCCGCGAGCGGGAATACTCCGGCAAAGCCTGCGCCAGTGCCTGATCCAGCCGGGTACCGGCCGCGGCGATCGGCAATTGCAGCTGGTGGGTTTGAATGCGGTCAGGGAACTCGTCAGTCACTGGGGAGCCTAAGTCAGGGACGCTCTGCACGGGTAACGCGAGGCGCGTTAGGCCGCAAATGACCGGATACAAGGCGCGACCGACGCAGCATGGTAATTCCATGTAAGGAGGGAGCAA
>DAIQQI010000484.1:0-1417 GCA_036786925.1 Steroidobacteraceae bacterium | reverse complement strand
CACCCAGATGGCCGAGCCACAACACATCTCGACCTCGCGCCAGCGCTCGTTACCCACCAGCCGCTCGGGCAGCCGGTTTACCCGGAATTTCGCGCCGCAGCTGTCCCGAAAGCGCTGCGTCAGCAGGCCCGGCGTCAGCAACCAGGAGCGCAGCTGCGCATCGCCGACATAACAATTAAGCGCATGGCCTGGCAGCCACATTGCCGTGCGCGTGTCGTCCGTTTCAACCAACTCGTCCATATTCTGCCTGTGCGCCTATCCAGCGGGCTGTCAAGGGCGCGATTCTATCGGGATATTGATTCATCAGCAGGTCCGCAGCCTGTTGCACCTTGGGCAGGAGCGGCGCATCGCGGCTGAGGTCGGCAACACGCAGGCGCGCCAGCCCGGTTTGCTGCGTGCCCAGCAGTTCGCCCGGACCGCGTAATTCGAGATCGCGCTGTGCGATCTCGAAACCGTCGTTGCTGTCGCGGATCGCGTCCAGCCGCGCACGCGACAACTGGCCCAGCGGCGCCCGATACAGCAGCACGCAACTGCTCTCGCCGCTGCCGCGACCGACGCGGCCGCGCAATTGATGCAGCTGCGCCAATCCCATGCGTTCGGCGTTTTCGATCACCATGATAGTTGCGTTAGGCACGTCGACGCCGACTTCGATTACCGTGGTCGCGACCAGCAACTGCACGGCGCCCGCCTTGAAACTCTGCATCATCGCGTCCTTCTTGCGACCGGGCATGCGGCCGTGGACCAGCCCGACCTTGAGTGCCGGCAACGCCTGCGTCAGCGCGGCGGCGGTTTCTTCCGCGGCCTGGTACAGCAGTTCCTCGCTTTCCTCGATCAGCGGGCAGACCCAGTAGGCCTGGCGGCCCGCGCGGCAGGCCTTGTCGATGCGCGCGACGATTTCGTCGCGCCGCGATTCTGCTAACACGACCGTCTTCACCGGCGTGCGGCCCGGCGGCAGCGCGTCGATCACCGAAATGTCCAGGTCCGCGTAGGCAGTCATCGCCAGCGTGCGCGGAATCGGCGTGGCCGTCATGATGAGCTGGTGCGGGTAGCGGCCATCGCTGCGGCCCTTGGCTGTGAGCTCCAGGCGCTGCTGCACGCCAAAGCGATGCTGCTCATCGACGATGACCAACGCCAGGTCCTTGAACTGCAGGCTCTCCTGGAACAGCGCATGCGTGCCGACGGCCAGCGCCACTTCGCCGGACGCGGTGGCCTCCATGGTGCTGCGCCGCTGGCGCGCCGGCTGTGAGCCGGTGATCAGCGCCACGGTCACACCTAACGGCCGGAACCAGGCGTCGAGGTTGCGGTAATGCTGCTCCGCCAGCAATTCGGTCGGTGCCATCAGCGCCACCTGCCGGTTGCTGCCGATCGCACGGGCCGCCGCCGCCGCCGCGACCACGGTCTTTCCGCAGCCAACGTC